>CAZMQH010000036.1:0-15275 GCA_964568245.1 uncultured Methylomarinum sp. | reverse complement strand
TTATTTAAATAGAATTAGTAGAGAGCTTATAAACAATTAATGTAATTTATTGCAACATTAATCTATAATTATGTTTTATCAGTAGTTTGTTATAAGAAGGGCTTATGTCAGCAGTTATTGAAGATAAAACAATTAAGGGATTGCGAGAGGTCGCATTCCTAGGTTTTTTTACCCTTGCATTATTTATTTTTATTGCACTCGTTACTTTTAGTCATGAAGATGCAGGGTGGACTCATAGTGGTTCCATGTCAGTTATTAACAATGCCTGTGGTGTTGTTGGGGCGTGGGGGGCTGATTTTTTTTTAAGTATATTCGGTTTAATGGCTTACTTATTTCCAGCTATGATTTTATGGCATGGTTACCTTGTTTATACTCAGGCCAAGAAGCAAAATGGAAAATTGATTATTGCAATACGATGGGTAGGGTTTATAGCAACCGTTATTTCAGGCAGTGCAATTTTTTATTTACATGTTTTAAGGTTGCAGATTGATTTACCTCGTAGTACAGGCGGCGTTTTAGGCGAAGAAGTAGGTGAAGCCCTACTGCTTGTTTTAGGTAATTCAGGGGCAACTTTATTATTGTTAGCCGCTTTTTTGGCGGGAATTACTCTTTTTACTGGTTTATCCTGGATTGCTTTATTAGATTTTGTGGGTAAATACTCTTTGTTGATTGCTAATACTTGCTATAAAAAAACTTTATCTTTATTTGGGGCATATAAAGATCAAAGAGTACGGACAAAGCCGTTGAAAAGTGAGCAAGCTGCAAAAGAAAAAGTCGTTAAGAAATCTAAGTTAAAAATTGCTCCACTAATGAAGCGGTTTGATCAAGGGGATAGAGAATCAAAAGAAAGTCAGGTTGATATTTTTGAAGAATCCTTTGATGCAAAATCATATAAGGGACGGCTTCCTCCTTTGGCACTACTTGATAAACGAGTTTCTAAGGCAAAAGGCTATTCAGATAGTGAGTTAGAAGAAATGTCTCGTAAAGTCGAAGATGTTTTGCAAGATTTTAATGTGGTGGTTGAAGTTGTGGCTGTTCACCCCGGGCCTGTTATTACTCGGTTTGAATTGAAATTGGCTGCTGGGTTAAAAGTCAGTCGGGTGAGTGGTTTATCTAAAGATATTGCTCGTGGTTTATCGGTCACTAGCGTTCGAATTGTTGAAGTTATTCATGGTAAGTCTGTTATTGGTCTGGAAATCCCTAATCAAGAAAGAGAGATGGTATCGCTCAGGGATCTTTTTGCTGCAAAAAGCTTTGAAAAAGCGAAGTCCAAATTAACTTTTGCAATGGGTAAAGATATTGCGGGTGTGCCTGTCATGGCTGATTTAGGGAAAATGCCACATGCTTTGGTGGCAGGAACGACAGGTTCAGGTAAATCAGTTGCTATTAATACTATGATCTTAAGTTTGCTTTATAAGGCAACGCCAGAACACGTTAGATTAATCATGATCGATCCTAAAATGTTGGAGCTATCTGTCTACGAAGGCATACCTCATCTGTTGACTCCAGTAGTAACCGATATGAAAGATGCTCAAAACGCATTACGCTGGGCTGTTGCTGAAATGGAACGACGTTATAAATTAATGTCCAAAGTTGGTGTGCGTAATCTTGCAGGATTTAATCAATTAATTACAGATGCTGAGAAAAAAGGTGAGCCAATTCGTGATCCTTTGTTTCAATTGACCGAGCCTTTAGAAGAAGACGAAGAATTCCCTACTTTAACAACCTTGCCGAGCATAGTCATTGTGATTGATGAATTGGCCGATATGATGATGATTGTTGGGAAAAAAGTTGAAGAGTTGATCGCACGTTTGGCACAGAAGGCAAGAGCAGCAGGTATACATTTGGTTTTAGCTACTCAGCGTCCATCGGTTGATGTGTTAACAGGATTGATTAAAGCCAATGTCCCAACTCGAATTTCTTTTCAAGTATCATCAAGAATTGATTCAAGAACGATTCTTGATCAGGGCGGAGCGGAAACCTTGCTTGGAAATGGTGATATGTTATTTTTACCTTCTGGGACTAGTATTCCTATTAGAGCGCATGGTGCTTTTGTTGATGATCATGAAGTGCATAAAGTCGTTGAGTTTCTTAAGCAAGCAGGACCAAGCAACTATTTAGAGGAAATTACTCAAGAGCGTTCAGATATGGGGGAGCCAACAGCTGAAGGAGGAGCTGATTCCGAAATGGATGCTCTTTATGATGAGGCCGTTATGTTTGTAACTGAGTCACGCAAAGCTTCAATCTCTAGTGTTCAGAGACGCTTCAAGGTCGGTTATAATCGAGCGGCTCGTATGATTGAAGATATGGAAGCTGCTGGAGTCGTTAGTGAGCCAGAAGGCAACGGTTCCAGACAAGTATTAGCCCCTCCAGCACCTAAGGATTAAAAAATGAGTCCATTTTTAATAACAATATTAAGTTTAATCACACTCTCAGGGCTTTCTGGCTGGTTTTTTTCTCGATCAAAAAAAGTAGAGAAGCCAGTAAAAGTTATGTTGTTTGTCTTATATTTTTGGATTAGCTTTTTTGTGCAGTTAATGATATTTTCTGCACTGTATTATTTTGGCATATTAAGCGAATACTTCTGATGTTTCTATCAGATTGTATTAGCTTGATAAAGACTAAAAAAGGGGCTGTAATCAATTAGTTGCTCTAAAGTGTAGCTATCACCAGAAGCACTTTGTAGTTTACTTCCATTGGACTGTTTACAGGGCGATGGGAAAATAATTTTTTGGAAATTTTCATTAGTAATACTAATAAATTTATTTTCTTTTGCTGGGGTTGAGGCGTTCCCTGCTATTTCTTCAATAAGGATGTGAACAGTTTTTGAAGAATTGGTGGCTTTTACTTGTCTAATCACACCTATTTTGTTCGTTAGGTTGTGATGGCAAAGTAAAGCGATATCTCCAATATCACATTCCATAAAGCCTGTTTCAGCAATAGTAAATCTCTCATTACTTACTTGAAGCGTTTTTACAGGCCTTCCACTCGATAATAAATCTTTGTAGTTAGATGAATAAGCAATGGCGGGTGGCGCGTTTAAGTTATTATGCCTAGCATCCTTTGATTGAATGCTTAACGGTCCTTGAGAAGTGGTTTGTGTGCTGAGTTGTTGAATTTTTTGTAGTGTGCAGACTTTTGTAAGGTGTTCTGTAATATTTTTAAACCCAGTGAATAAATGAGAAATGGTAGGGGGGGAAGGGATGGGGTTATTTATAATTAATTGGTAGCCAGATAAACAGTCAATTAATTTTAATATCAGCTCTTTATCAAGGTTGCAGATAAAATGGCTCATTTGTATCGCAATAAGGACGTCTTTAGTATTAATTGTAATGAAAACTTGTTGGCATGGGACAGTGTTATTTATGATGCTGGGGGGGGTGTTACTATTTGAATCCCAATAAAATGAATGAGTGGGTGATGGTATGCTACTAGTTATCTCTAACTTATCAGCCAAAGTATTAGAGATTAAAAATAATTCTTTGATTTGTTTGTCTGAATATTGGTAAGGGATAAATAGATTAAAAAGTATATTTCGTTTTAAAACTGTCTCAATAGACAATTGATCTTTAAAGCTATCTATTTTATGCTTTATACCTTGTTGGTTCGCTTCTGTTTGCAGCGCTAAGTTATAAATCCGTCCCATTTCTTTCCATAATGAGGCCGATGGGGATTCATGAAATAGGGCGCTTAATCGTTGAGTTTGGCCAATGAACTGTAACGCCATGTAAATACTCAAATTGTGATCAGCGTTGGATACGTTTTTTGATTTATTGGTTTTGCTTAATGCAAGCGCTGTATTTCTCAATAGTTGAATACAAAGCCTGATTACTTTTTGTGGGTATTTATTAGACGGAGACTCAGTTAAAAAAGCTAATTCAATTGTATTGCAAGTCTGTAGTATTAGTGGTGTAAGTTGTACCAGTGCCTTTAATACATCGTTTGAATTACTTTCACATCTCCGAAGTGCTTTTGCTGCATTGTTGAGTTCAATAGCGGCTTTTGCACTATTTTGTTGCTCTAACGAGGCTAGCCATATACTTATCTCATCCGATAACAGATTAAATGGAAGTTTAGTCATTGTCATTATGAATATATTAAATTATTGGCTAAGTAACCTTAATGAGTGTAGCTGTTTTTAACATTATATTAAGCAATAATTATCTTATTTGCTACGCCTGTTTGCTCTCTAACTAATTTTGGAACTAGGTAGCCTGGTAATCTCTTTTTTATCTTGTCCATTAAATGAATGGCTTGGTCTTGATTAACTTCAAAGTGAGCTGTACCCGCGGCTTTATCAAGTAAATGAAGGTAGTAAGGCATGATATTAAAGCTGAAAAGTTTCTCACTTAAAATACATAGCTGGTCAGCTGTATCATTAATATCTTTTAATAAAACAGCTTGGTTAAGTAGAGTAATATTGGCTTTTTTTAAAAGATTACAGGCGAGGTTTACTTTGTCGTTTAATTCATTTGGATGGTTTGAATGAACAACCATAATCAAATCTTTTTTTATATTGGATAGTTTATTGCAAAGTTCAGCTGTGATTCTACTAGGTAATACAATGGGGATACGACTATGAATGCGGATTCTTTTAATATGTGGAATCACTTCTATTTTTTTGATTAAATCTAAAAGTTTATTGTCACTGAGTAATAATGGATCGCCACCACTTAAAATAACTTCTGAAATATCTTGGTGTGTTTCAATATAGCGAATAGCGCTAAGGTGCTTTTTTGTTGTCAGCTGAAAATCGCTGTATGGAAAATTTCTACGGAAACAATATCGGCAATTAATAGCACAGCTACCTGTGGTAATAAAAAGTACCCGACCATGATATTTATGGATAACCCCCGTTTCTGTCATTGATTTTATATCGCCGACTGGGTCATTTATAAAACCTGGAGTCGTTAAAATTTCGTCAGTTGTGGGTAATATTTGTTTTAGCAGTGGATCATTTAAATCCCCTTTTTTCATTCTGGCAACAAATTCTCGGGGTACGCGAACAGGAAAGGAAGAAAGGTTTTTATAGTCTTTAGAGGCAGAAGGAATATTTAAATAATCCAAAATAGCTGCAATAGAATCAAATCCTTCTGCAAGTTCTTGTTGCCAGTTATTGGTTTTTTGAAGCAAGTTTTTTCCTATATAGCGATGGTCGTTGTTTCTATCGAAAGATAGCTCTATTATAATAGGTATAAACCACTATTTGTTTACTTGAGGAAAAAATGGCTAAGTACAGTACTAATGAGTTTAAAGCAGGTCTTAAAATTATGTTGGACCAAGACCCCTGTGCAATCATTGAAAATGAATTTATAAAACCAGGCAAGGGCCAAGCTTTTAATCGAGTAAAAATTAGAAATTTAAAAAATGGACGGGTAATAGAGCGTACTTTTAAATCAGGTGAGTCTGTTGAAAGTGCTGATGTTATGGATTTGGAAGTTCAATTTCTATACAGTGACGGTGAGTTTTGGCATTTTATGGAGCCAGAAACTTTTGAACAATATCAAGCTGATAGCCATGCAGTATCTGAAATTGTTAAATGGTTGAAAGAGCAAGATATTTGCACGATGACCTTATGGAATGATTCACCTTTATCGGTAACCCCACCCAATTTTGTTGAATTAGCAGTTGCAGATACAGACCCTGGTTTAAAAGGTGACACATCAGGCGGCGGTGGTAAACCAGCAACGATGGAGTCAGGAGCTGTGGTCAGGGTTCCATTATTTATTCAAATTGGTGAAATGATAAAAATTGATACACGGACAGGGGAGTATGTTTCAAGAGTCAAAGACTAATGAAACAGGGTTGGGAACCAACGTGTGATTTAAAATATTTGCGATTAAGGGCTGAAATGCTGTCTAAGATTAGGCGATTTTTTGAAGCTCGGTCAGTACTTGAAGTGGAAACGCCTTTATTATGTTCTGCAACAGGGACTGATCCACAATTAGATTTTTTTTCCAGCTTTTATCATAGAAAGCCAAATGATTTAGAAATGTTTTTACAAACATCACCTGAATTTGCCATGAAGCGTTTGCTGGCTGCTGGTAGTGGGTCTATTTATCAAATATGTAAAGCCTTTCGAAATGGAGAGCTTGGGCGGCATCATAATCCTGAATTTTCAATTCTTGAGTGGTATCGAGTTGACTTTACACTGGCTCAATTAATGGATGAGACTGCAGAACTCATTAATGAACTATTAGGGAGACCTATTGATTCAGTATTGAAAATTAGCTATAAGGACATATTTGAGCAGGTAACAGGGATAAACCCTCTGGTTTTTTCTCAACCATTGTATGTTGAATATGCAGCCAAAAATGGAATAAAAGATGCCATTTTACTGTGTGAGGATGACCATTCAATGTGGTTAGATTTTATTTTTAGCTATAAAGTTCAAGCCTCACTCAAGAGCTCTCAACTTTGTATGGTACATAGTTATCCTGCCATTCAATCATCTTTAGCAAGAATTAATCAAGAAAATGAAAGTGTAGCCGATAGGTTTGAAGTTTTTATTAAGGGTACTGAAGTAGGCAATGGTTTCTTTGAATTGTCAGATGCTGTTGAACAAGAACAGCGATTTGATCAAGAAAATAAGGCTAGGCAGCAAAAACAATTAAGACCTGTTAATAAAGATGAAAAGTTTCTTGATGCGTTGCGGTCAGGGTTACCCGATTGTAGTGGTATTGCTTTAGGGTTGGATAGATTATTGATGAGTGTGGAAGATGTAAATGCACTAAGTGATGTAATGGCCTTTCCTTTTGATAGAGCATGATATAATTTCAATAAATTTAACGTAATGACTCTGGCTATTAAATGGCAATAAGGTTCTTCTCTTAAGCTCTCTCTCTTGCTGGAGAGGGTTTGGGTCGACTGCATGGATGCAGAAGGTAGAGCGTTGCTCCTGCATTGTTCTACTTACCTATATCCGTATAGGTCTCCAGAAAGAGAGGGCTCAAGAGCAAGTGAAAGCATGCTGAGTCATTACAACTTAACTTGATTAGTAGACTGGTAAAAGTGTGACAAAAAAAGTATTTCATTCATTGATACTAGCAACAATGCTGGCTTCTCAAACAACTATAGCTGAGGATCAGTTTTTAGTTGAAAGTATTGAAGTCAAGGGCTTGCAAAGAATTTCAGCAGGGACTGTTTATAATTACCTCCCTGTTAACGTGGGTGAAAGTTTTGTTGTTTCAAACGCCGGTGCTGCTATTAGAGCGTTATTTAAAACCGGTTTTTTTAAAGATATTACGCTTGAAAAGCAAGGTTCGACATTGGTTGTTAATGTTGTTGAGCGTCCTTCTATTGCAAAAATAATTTTTGAGGGTAATAAAGACTTAAGTTCTGATGATTTGACCAGCGCACTTAAAAAGATCGGTTTGGCTGAAGGCAAAGTGTTTAACCGCCAAATGCTGGATAAGGTTGAGCAAGAATTAAGAAGACAGTATTTTAGTCATGGTAAATATGGACTTAAAATTGATACCAGTGTGGCTAAATTAACGCGTAACCGGGTAGGTATTAATATTAATATCTCAGAAGGGCGGGTAGCCACGATTAAGCAAATTAATATTGTAGGTAATAAAGTTTATCAAACCGATGATTTACTGAAACAGTTTGAATTGTCGACCTCTAATTGGTTGTCGTTTTATACTAAAGATGATCAGTATTCAAAACAAAAATTATCAGCTGACCTTGAGAGATTGCGTTCGTACTATTTAGACCGAGGTTATATAAATTTTTCAATAGACTCAACTCAAGTTGCGATAACGCCCGATAAAAAAGAAATTTATCTTACTGTTAATGTAAAAGAAGGCGATTTGTTTACGCTTGAAAAAGTAAAAGTCTCTGGGAATCTTGTGATTGAACCCGAAGAAATTATTAAATTAGTTCAAGTAGGGCCTGGGGAAATATTTTCACGAAAAAATGCCTCTGCAACATCAAAAGCTATTTCAGATCGATTGGGCGAAGAAGGTTTTGTTTTTGCCAATGTTAATATGGCTCCTCATATTAATAATGAAACAAAAACAGTTGATATGACTTTTTTTGTAGATCCTGGTAAACGTGTTTATGTGAAACGTATTAATATGAGTGGGAACACAAAAACCAGAGATGAAGTGTTAAGACGAGAGTTAAGACAAATGGAAGCTAGCTGGGCTTCGACTAAAAAAATTGAAAGATCAAAAATAAGGCTACAAAGACTGGGTTATTTTGATGAAGTTAATGTAGAAACGCCACCGGTTATTGGTACTTCAGACCAAATAGATGTAAATTATACGGTCGTTGAACAATCCTCAGGTAACTTAATGGCTGGGGTTGGCTTTTCTCAAGTTCAAGGTATTGTTTTTAATGCTAATGTTTCTCAGGACAATATATTTGGTTCAGGAAAACGAGTTAATTTAGCTTTTAATAATAGTGATGTCTCAACGCGCTATAGTTTTGGTTATTTTGACCCCTATTTTACGTTAGATGGTATCAGTATGGGATATAACCTTGGTTATAGTGCAAGAGATGCTGAACAAGCAAATATATCAAATTATTCAACTGATGTGATTAATAGTAGTTTTAACTTCGGTTTACCGTTAAATGAGAATGATCGTTTACGATTTAATTTTAATCTTAAGCATACGAAATTAACAACCTCTGACTTTTCATCACAGGAAATTTTAGATTTCGTTACTGAAAATAGTGATACATATATAACGTTTTCTACTTCTGTTGGTTGGACTCACGATACCTTAAATAGAGCTGTTTTCCCTAGTGATGGTATGCAACAACGGTTTTCTGCTTATGTCACTGTACCAGGTAGTGACTTAACTTATTATAAAGTTTCGTATAAGCACCAGATGTACTTTCCTTTGGCAAAAGATTTAATATTCAGATTGTTGGGTGAAGTTGCTTACGGTGATGGTTATGGTGATACTGAAAAATTACCATTTTTTGAACATTATTTTGCGGGGGGAGTTCGATCTGTTCGGGGTTATGATGATAATACGATTGGGCCAAGAGATACAAGACAAGATGGTTCGGTAGGGGATCCGTTTGGAGGGTCAAAAAAAATCATCGGTAAAGCTGAATTGTTTTTCCCTATCCCTTTTGTTGAAGATGTGAAATCAATTCGTGTGGGTACCTTTTTTGATGCTGGCACAGTGAGTAATAATTTTGATGGAGGGGAGATGAGATATTCAGTCGGCCTTTCAGGTGAATGGTTATCACCCTTTGGTGCTTTATCTGTTAGTTTTGCATATCCGCTCAATGCAGGTGAAAATGATGAAGAGCAAAGTTTTCAATTTTCATTTGGATCTGGGTTTTAGATTTTTAGTTGAAATATGACAAATATCAATGCTGAACTATTTGCTGTTTGATTTGTCGTTAATTTACCCTATAATTTATAGATCTAGGGTGTTAAGGATCCTCTGATTAAGTTGATCAGAGGATCCTAAGTATATTTAATGGGTAGCGTTAATCGTACCGTTTTATCATGTTGTTAAAGATGGAATTATCAATGAAAAATAGAATTTCTTTATTTGTAATGCTTTTATTTGTTGCTAACGTAAGTTATGCGGAATTAAAAGTGGGAGTTGTCAATGTGGCGAAAGTTCTTCAGGGTGCTCCACAAGCAAAAAAAGCACAAAAACGGATGGAAAAAGAATTTTCGCCTAGGAAGAAACATTTAGAATCACGTGTTAAGGAAATTATAAAACTTGAAGAAAAATTAACCAGAGACGCTTCTGTTATGGGTGAATCTGAGCGACGTAAGCTTGAAAAAGATATCTTTGATAAGAAAAGAGAAGCAAAAAGATCTCAGCAAGAATTTAAAGAAGATGTCAGCATGTGGAATAACGAAGAAATGGGTAAAATCCAACGTGGTGTACTTGATGCGATAAAAGCTTTGGCTAAAGATGAAAATTTTGATTTGGTATTAATGGACGGTGTTCAAAATGGCGTTGTTTATTATGCTAAAAAAATAGATGTGACAGATAAAGTCCAGAAAAAATTAGCTGCATTATCTGATTAATTAAATATTTTTTACAAGGTACAACTGATGTCTGGACAATTAGATATATCACAAATTCAGGAATTATTGCCTCATAGATACCCTTTTTTATTGGTAGATAAGGTGATTGAATGTGAGCCAAAAGAGCGTTTGTTAGCATTAAAAAATGTAACGTTTAACGAACCTTTTTTTCAAGGTCATTTTCCTGGTAATCCTGTTTTTCCTGGTGTGTTAATGCTAGAGGCATTAGCCCAGGCAACTGCTTTATTAATATCGCAATCAGATGATAAATACGGCCCAGGCTCCATGTATTATTTAGCAGGTATTGATAAAGCACGATTTAAAAAACAAGTAGGTCCTGGTGATCAATTAATGCTTGAAGCTATGGTTGTTAAAGCTAGAAGAAATATCTGGACATTTGATTGCCGTGCTGAAGTTGATGGTAAATTAGCAGCAAGTGCGACGATTATGTGCGCAGCAGTGGAAGGTTAGTTTGATAGACTCTAAAGCTGTTGTCGATACTAAAGCAGAGATTGCGGATGATGTCACTATTGGTCCTTTCTCTATTATTGGCCCTGAAGTGAAAATTGATTCAGGAACCGTCATTGGCCCGCATGTCGTTATTAATGGGGCAACCGCGATAGGAAAAGATAATCATATTTATCAATTTTCTTCGGTCGGTGAATGTCCGCAAGATAAAAAATATGCTGATGAGGAAACTCATTTAGAAATTGGTGATAGAAATATTATTCGTGAGTTTACTAGTATTCATAGAGGGACCTTGCAGGATCATGCTTTAACCTTGATTGGTAGCGATAATCTTTTTATGGCTTATACTCACGTTGCTCATGATTGTATTATTGGTGATCATGTGATTATGGCTAATGGTGCTTCAATAGCAGGTCATGTGCATATAGGCAGTCATGCTATTTTAGGTGGCTTTACGTTAGTGCATCAATTTACCCAGATTGGAGCCTATAGTTTTTCTGCAATGGGAAGTGCTATTACCAAAGATATTCCTCCCTTTGTGATGGTGGGTGGAAGACCTACAGCACCACACGGTATTAACTCTGTTGGTATGGAGCGTAATGGTATTTCACCTGAAACCGTGAGACAAATTAGAAAAGCCTACAAAATCCTCTATAAAAACAACTTACGCTTGGATGATGCAATAGAGGAAATGGAAGATTTGGCAGGGGAAAGTAAAGAACTTTCTGATATGGTCAGTTTTTTACGTAATGTGACTCGGGGTATTTTGCGATAAATATGCAGGTAATCGCAGGCATTGATGAGGTGGGGCGAGGCTGTATCGTTGGTGCAGTTATCGCCGCTGTTGTTATTTTAGATCCTGAAAAACCTATTGCCGGTTTAACGGATTCTAAAAAATTATCAGATAAGAAACGGCATGATTTTGCGACGCTTATTAAGAAAAATGCAAAATCTTGGGCTATTGGGCGTGCAGAGCCTTGTGAAATAGATCAAATAAATATTTTGCAAGCAACCTTACTTGCTATGAGTCGGGCATATTCCCAGTTGAGTATCACTCCCGATTGGGTCCAAGTTGATGGCACTTTTTATCCTGATATTCCTTGCTTGGGAGAGACTATTGTTAAAGGTGATTTAAAAATCGCTGAAATATCAGCTGCCTCTATTTTAGCTAAAGTTGCTCGGGATGATGAAATGACTACCTTAGATATTTTGTATCCAGGGTATGAATTTTCCAAACATAAAGGTTATCCAACAAAGCTTCATTTACAACAATTAAGTATTCTTGGGGTGACTGAGCAACATAGAAAATCCTTTGCTCCCGTGAAAAAAATATTGGATTAGGGGCTTGCAAGTAATGAATATACCCACCTTGCTTGTAAGTTCCTTAAGCCATCGTTGGCCAAGTAACCGATCACGCCCTTCATAGCGGACTGAAGTCCACCCTACAAAATCACCCATATAAATAACATGGATGATTTACTTGTACCTTCTTATCTTTAATTTCTAATATCTTCATGAAACCTGAATTTGTCCATTTACGCGTTCATTCTGAATTCTCTTTAGTTGATGGAATTGTCAAAATCAAACCTTTGATTAAGCGTCTGGTAGATTTTAATATGCCAGCTGTTGCTATTACAGAGCAGTCTAACCTTTTTTCATTGGTCAAGTTTTATCGAGCGACTCAAGCTCAGGGTATCAAAGCTATTTTTGGTGCAGATGTTTATATTTTTAACCCTGAAGCACCTGCTAGTCCCTCACGATTAACTTTATTAGCCGCCAATCAACAAGGTTATGTGACATTAACTGAGTTAATTTCTATTGCCTATCAAAAAGGACAGCATCTTGATGTGCCGATGTTGCGGAAAGAATGGATAGAAGAAAACCATCAAGGCTTGATCGCTTTATCGGGTGCTATGGAAGGTGATGTTGGTAAAGCACTGGTCACAGAAAAATTTGAAGATGCTGAACAATGTGCTATTTATTGGTCATCAATATTTAAAGATAGCTTTTATCTTGAAATACAACGAGTAGGGAAGCTTGATGAAGAAAGTTATATCAAAACTGCGGTTGATTTGGCTTTAAAGCTAGATTTACCCGTAGTGGCTACCAATTATGTTTGTTTTCTTGATAAATCTAATTTTGATTCACATGAAGTTCGGGTCTGTATTAATCAGGGGCGCGTTTTAGATGATTCTAGGCGGCCAAAAGATTACACCCCAGAACAGTACCTTCGTAGTTCGGAAGAAATGCTTGAGTTATTTTCAGATATTCCCGAAGCAATAGAAAACACGGTAGAAATAGCAAAACGTTGTAATGTCGAGCTTACCTTAGGTAACAACTATTTACCTGATTACCCAGTGCCAGAAGGAATGACCTTAGATGACTTTTTTGCTGAAGAATCTCGTAAAGGCCTGACAGAGAGATTAAAACAATATCCTGCAATTGGTAGTGGCACAGATGAGGAAAACCTTAAAGTTTATTTAGATCGTTTAGAATTTGAGCTGGGTGTGATTATCCAAATGGGTTTTCCTGGCTATTTTATGATTGTTGCGGACTTTATTCGCTGGGCTAAAGAGCATGCTATTCCTGTTGGGCCTGGTCGAGGGTCGGGTGCTGGGTCATTAGTGGCGTATGTACTAAAAATTACAGACCTTGATCCCATTGAATTTGATTTACTATTCGAACGTTTCCTAAATCCTGAGCGGGTTTCCATGCCCGATTTCGATATTGATTTCTGTATGGACCGTCGAGATGAAGTAATTGATTATGTAGCTCGGCATTATGGCCGAGATAAAGTCTCTCAGATTATTACTTATGGTTCAATGGCAGCGAAAGCGGTAATCAGAGATGTTGGGCGGGTATTGGCTTTTTCTTATGGTTTTGTCGATGGCTTATCTAAGCTAGTTCCCTTTGAAATAGGAATGACTTTACCTAGAGCCTTAGAAGAAAGTCCTGATTTAAAAGATCGCTATGAGAATGAAGACGATGTTAAAACTTTAATTGATATGGCGCTTTCATTAGAAGGCACATCAAGAAATGCGGGTAAGCATGCGGGGGGTGTTGTTATTTCGCCAACCAAATTGACCGATTTCTCAGCGCTTTATTGTGATCAAGAAGGTAATAATTTAGTCACCCAGTTTGATAAAGATGATGTTGAGGCCGTGGGACTGGTTAAATTTGACTTCTTAGGCCTGCGAACCCTGACTATTATTGATTGGGCTTTACAAACAATTAATGCCAAAAACAAGATCTCAGGTGAACCCATTGTCGATATTAGTCAGATTCCTCGTAATGATCAGGCAACGTATGATGAAATTTTCTTAAAATGCCAGACTACTGCTGTATTTCAGCTGGAGTCACGAGGCATGAAAGATCTAATTCGTAAGCTAAAGCCTGATTGTTTTGATGATATTATTGCCTTAGTGGCGCTATTTAGACCCGGCCCGTTAGAATCAGGGATGGTTGATGATTATATTAATGTAAAACATGGCGCGAAAGCCGAATATGCTCATGATCTATTAGTACCTATTTTAAGCCCGACCAATGGGGTTATTTTGTATCAGGAACAGGTGATGCAAATCGCCCGAGAGCTAGCGGGTTATTCACTGGGTGGTGCTGATATGCTACGTCGAGCGATGGGTAAGAAAAAGCCAGAAGAAATGGCGAAGCAGCGGACTATTTTTACTGAAGGCTCAATTAATAATAATATTGATGAATCAATAGCGACTTACGTTTTTGATTTAATGGAGAAATTTGCAGGCTATGGTTTTAATAAATCACATTCGGCCGCATACGCTCTGGTAGCTTATCAAACCGCTTGGCTAAAATGCCATCACCCGGCTGCTTTTATGGCGGCGGTTATGTCAGCAGATATGGATAATACCGACAAGGTAGTGATTCTGATTGAAGAATGTCGGGAAATGGAATTAACCTTACTTCCACCTGATGTTAATCTTTCAAAGTATCGATTTACTGAGAATGAGCAGGGTGAGATTGTTTATGGTATCGGGGCGATAAAAGGTGTGGGTGAAGCCGCGATTGTAGATTTATTAGCAGAAAGAACAGAAAATGGACATTTTCTAGGACTTTATGATTTATGTAAGCGAGTTCAATTAAGAAAGGTGAACCGAAGAGTCATAGAAGCTCTAATTAAAGGCGGTGCTTTTGATAGTATTAATGATAATAGAGCTTCTCACCTAGCAGAGCTCACAACCGCTTTAAAAGTTGCGGATCAGCATGGGAAAATGAATCAAACAGGTCAGAATGATATGTTTGGTTTAGCTGTACAAGTTGATAAAGGTGATGATCTGGAAGCTTATTCCACAGATGTTGAACCTTGGACAGAAAAAGAAAAACTTGATGCTGAAAAACTAACATTAGGCCTGTTCTTAACAGGGCATCCGATAGAGCAATATGAAGCAGAATTAAAACATATCAGACATGCCAGTATTGGAACATTGATTGCTGATGCTGAACGCTCAAAATCTAAAATGGAAGGAAGAATTGCTGGCTTAGTGGTTGAAATGCGTACTCGACAGACTAAAAAGGGCACTATGATGGGATTCGCGACTTTTGATGACAGGACAGGGAGGATTGAGGTTGCTGCATTTAGTAAAACTTATGAACAATATAAGAATGTTTTTTCTAAAGATGCTCTATTAGTGGCAGAAGGTTCATTGGGTATTGATGATTTTTCGGGTGGCTTAAGAATGACGGCTGATAAGTTCTATACCTTTGAACAAGCTAGAGAGTTATTTGCACGGGGCATTGTACTTAATTGGAATAAAAAGGAAAGTGA
>CAZMQH010000035.1:1599-15397 GCA_964568245.1 uncultured Methylomarinum sp. | reverse complement strand
GTTTTTAGGATAAAGTAAAATTCAGTTATTTTGTTTTTAGGTGTCATTATATAGTGTGATTCTGGATCAGTAGATAGGTGCTAAAAAGGAGGTAGGTTAAGTTTTTAAGTGAATTGAAAATAAAACTTGCAAAGCAAAAAAAAGTATCTATAATAGTAAAAATCAATCGCGGGGTGGAGCAGTTTGGTAGCTCGTCGGGCTCATAACCCGAAGGTCGTAGGTTCAAATCCTGCCCCCGCTACCAGATATTGAGAAACCCCTTTATGGGGTTTTTTGTTTTCTAGGCTAAAGTAAAGCCTAGGTGTATATGATGTATGTATGGAAGAGCCGTTGGCTCTTTTTTTTTGTTTATAAGAAAGTGAGGCAATATGAAGCAGGCTCCGGAACACTTGGTAAATTTGATTGAACCAATTGTGGAAGGTCTTGGGTATGAGTGTGTAGGTATTGAATACAACCCTCATCCAAAGAATGGCCTGCTAAGGGTTTATATTGATGCTGAAAACGGCGTTTTAGTTGAAGACTGTACCAAAGTCAGTCACCAGCTAAGTGGAATGCTGGATGTGGAAGACCCTATTGTCGATAACTATCAACTGGAAGTTTCGTCACCCGGTACTGAAAGACCTTTATTTAAAACGGGGCAGTTTCAGCAGTTTATTGGACGTAGCGTGACCGTCAATGTATTCAGGCCAATAGGAAATAGAAGGAAGCTGGTTGGAATAATTGAATCGGTTGAAGGCGATGTTATTACTTTGAAGATGAATGATGAAAGTATAGAAATCCCGTTCCAGGCTATGAGTAAGGCACGGTTAGTGCCTGATTACCTAATTAAAAAAGGAGGGCGTAATGGAAAATAAAGAAATTTTATTAGTGGCCGATGTTTTTTCAAATGAAAAAGATATTGAAAAAAGTGTGGTTTATGAAGCATTGGAATCTGCATTAGCGGCTGCAGCAGCCAAACGCCAAGCGAATCAAATTCTTACTCGAGTTTCAATTGATAGAGAAACAGGTGAATATACAACCTTTCGTCGCTGGGAAGTGGTTGCGGAAAATAAAGATATAGATGGAGATTTAGAATTTCCTGATTCACAAGCTTTATTAGAAGTTGCACAAATGGATGATCCTGATATTGAAGTGGGTGATTTTATTGAAGACGAAATTGAGTCCGTTGCTTTTTGCCGAATTGCAGCACAAACGGCCAAACAAGTTATTATCCAAAAGATCAGGGAAGCGGAGCGCAAGAAAATCGTTGAAGCTTATGAAGATCGAGTGGGAGAGTTAGTCACTGGTGTGGTTAAACGATTAGAAAAAGGCAGTGTGTACCTAGATTTAGGTGGCAATGTCGAAGCTTATATCCCAAGAGAGGAAATGATTCCAAGAGAGTCAATTCGTATGGGGGATAGAGTGAGAGGCTACCTGAAAGAAGTTCGTTCAGAAATTAGAGGGCCTCAACTGTTTGTGAGTCGATCTTCTCCAGAGTTATTAATTGCCCTTTTTAGACTGGAAGTGCCTGAAGTAGGTGAAGGTATGATTGATGTTTTAGCCGCTGCTAGAGATCCAGGTTCGCGCGCTAAAATTGCAGTAAGAAGTAATGACCCGCGCTTAGACCCAGTGGGTGCTTGCGTAGGGATGAGGGGATCAAGGGTTCAGGCTGTCTCTAATGAATTGGCGGGTGAGCGAGTTGATATTATCTTATGGAATGATAATGAGGCTCAGTTTGTTATTAACTCTATGTCACCTGCGGAAATAGAATCAATTATTGTTGATGAAGATAAGCACAGCATGGACTTAGCCGTTTCTACTGATAATTTATCTCAGGCTATCGGCCGAGGTGGGCAAAATGTTCGCTTGGCAACACAGTTGACCGGATGGGAGCTTAATGTCCGTGATGTAAATGATGGTAAAACAACAAGTGATGATGAAATAGCCAAGGTTAGGCAAGCATTTATTGAACAGTTGGATGTTGATGAAGAAATTGCAAATGTTTTAATTGAAGTCGGCTTAACTAATGTAGAAGAGATTGCTTACATTCCAGTTGACGAAATGCTGGAAATAGATGGGTTTGACGAAGAATTAGTCGAAGCATTGAGAAGTCGGGCAAAGGATGCAGTATTAATTAATGCGATTGCTTCTGAGGAAGCGATTGAAACTTCAAAACCAGCTCAAGACCTTGTCGAAATGGAAGGTATGGATGATGAGTTGGCTCATGAGATGGCTGCTAAGGGTATTCTAACGATGGAAAATTTGGCGGATCAGGCGGTTGATGATCTTCTTGGTTTTACGGGTATGGATGAAGAAAAGGCAGGCAAATTGATTATGAAAGCGCGTGAACCATGGTTTGCAAACGATCAAAGCGAAGGGTAGGGGGAAAATATGAGTGATAAAACAGTAAAAGAATTAGCAGAGATGGTGAAAATACCTCTAGATCGCTTTTTGGTTCAATTGAAAGAAGCGGGTGTTTCAGCTTCTGAGCCGGATGATTTGATTGATGAAGATGAGCGTATTAAGTTATTAGCTCATTTGCGAAAAAGACATGGTAAAACTGAAGAGGGAACTGCTGGCAGCGCACCTAAGAAAATAACGTTAAAGCGCAGAAAAGTTTCAGAATTAACTCAGTCTACTGCGCCTGGGGCGGCTGCAAAAACAGTTAATGTAGAAGTCAGGAAGAAAAAAACCTATATAAAACGTAGTGAGCCTGAAATTACTGCAGATCAAAAAGAAGTCGAGTTAGCGAAAAAGGCTTTAGAAGAGCAGAAAGCGCAAATAGCAGCAGAAGAAGCTGATCGTAAAAAGCATGAAGCAAGCATTCTTGCCAAGCAAGAAGCGAAAAATCGTAAAGAAACAGTTGAGGAAAAGCAAGCTGTTGCTGTAGAAAAAACGACAGAAAAAACAACTAAAGAAGCTGTTGTTGAATCAGCAAAAACAGTTGAAAAAATGGATAAAAAAGCTGAAAAGGTAGTTGAAGCTAAAGTAACTCAAGTAGTGGCTGAAGAAAAGAAAGTTGAAGCTCCAGCTGAACCAGAAAATCCTGTAATTTCAGAGGAAGCGACTAAGTTACGCTTGGAAACAGAGAAAAAAGCCAGACTTGAAGCTTCAATTGAAAGAAACGCTGCAAAAGTAAGAAAACAAGCGGCAGCTAAAAAACAGCAAACACTACATAAGAAGAAGCAAGCTGCTGGTGCTGCAAATAGAGCGACAGTAGCGGTTAGACCTGCTGTCCCTGCACCAAAAAGAGGCTTAGCTCCTGGACGTGGGCAAGCAATGCCAACGGGAACAGGTAGAAGGCATAAAGGTAAAAAAGGTAAGCAGAGAAGAATTCAGATGGCTGCCGAGTCGGATGCTAAGCATCAGTTTGCGGTACCAGTAGAAGCGATTATTAGGGATGTGACCATTCCTGAGACAGTGATGGTTTCTGAGTTGGCTCAAAAAATGAGTGTCAAAGCGGGCGAAGTGATTAAGAAGCTTATGGTACTAGGTATTATGGCGACGATTAATCAAACGATTGATCAAGATACTGCTGTCATTCTAGTTGAAGAAATGGGGCATAAACCTGTTTTACAAAGTGATGATGATTTAGAAAAAGAAATGATGGCCGATGTGGTCGATCAGACGGAAGCCGATAATCGTGATACTTTACCAAGAGCGCCTATTGTTACTATTATGGGGCATGTGGATCACGGTAAAACATCACTATTAGATTATATTCGTGAAACACGAGTAGCATCTGGTGAAGCGGGTGGAATTACTCAGCATATTGGTGCTTACCAAGTTAAAACAGACCACGGTAATGTAACTTTTCTTGATACACCTGGACATGCTGCTTTTACAGCAATGCGTGCACGTGGTGCAGAAGTAACCGATATTGTTATTGTTGTTGTCGCAGCTGATGATGGGGTGATGCCTCAAACTAAAGAAGCGGTAGAGCATGCTAAGGCTGCTGGTGTTCCTTTAATTGTTGCTATTAACAAAATGGATAAGGAAGCTGCTAATCCAGATAAAGTAATGCAAGAAATGGCAACACTTGACGTTGTACCTGAAGAATGGGGTGGTGAGACTCTATTTATTAAAGTTTCGGCAAAAACAGGGATGGGGGTTGATGAATTAATTGAGTCACTCATTTTACAAACTGAAGTTTTAGAATTAAAAGCACCTGTCGAAGGAGCTGCATCTGGTTTTGTGATTGAATCAAGACTTGATAGAGGTCGTGGTGCAGTTGCAACTATTCTGGTACAAAAAGGCACGCTGAAAAAAGGTCAAATTGTTATTTGTGGACATGAATATGGCAGAGTTAGAGCTATGTTCGATGAAAATGGTAAACAAATTGATGAGGCTGGGCCTTCAGCACCGGTAGAAATCTTAGGTTTATCAGGAACGCCAGAAGCAGGAGATGAATTTACTTTTGCTCAAAATGAAAAATCAGCTAAAGAGCTGGCTAGTCATAGACAAGATAGAAAAAAATCAACTAAACATGCTGCACAGCAAGCATCAAAACTTGATGAAGTCTTTTCTAAAATGGAAGCTGGAGATACTTCAACTCTTAACATCATTATTAAAACAGATGTACAGGGTAGTTTAGAAGCTCTGCGTGAGTCATTAGTAGGTCTTTCACACGAAGAAGTAGCCGTTAAATGTGTCTTTGGTGGTGTAGGGGGTATTAATGAAGGGGATGCTAATCTAGCATTAGCTTCTGGTGCTATCTTAATCGGCTTTAATGTACGTGCCGATGCTGCTGCTCGTAAGTTGATTCAAGAGCAAAATATTGATTTACATTATTACAGCATTATTTATGAAGCAATCGATGAAGTAAAGCGTGCTATTAGTGGTATGTTAGCTCCAGAAATACAAGAGAGAATTGTAGGCCTTGCTGAAGTTAGAGATGTGTTTAAATCTCCAAAACTAGGTGCAATTGCTGGTTGTATGGTTATTGATGGTACGGTTAAACGTAGCTTACCTATCAGAGTTTTACGCGATAACATTGTTATTTATGAAGGTCAGTTAGAATCATTACGTCGATTTAAAGATGATGCCAATGAAGTTAAAATGGGTATAGAATGTGGTATTGGCGTGAAAAATTACAACGATGTTAGAGCTGGCGATCAAATCGAAGTTTTTGAGCGAATAGAAGTGAAACGGGAGCTATAAACTATGGCTAAAGAATATGGTCGTAGTGAGCGGGTTTCTTCACAGATGCAAAAGGAACTCGCTTATGTTCTACAGCGTGACATGAGTGATCCGCGATTAGGCTTTCTCACGGTAAACGAAGTGATTGTGTCTAAAGACTTGGCCGTTGCTAAAATTTATGTCACCGTCTTAAATTCTGATGAAGATGGCAAGCTTGAAAATGTAAAAGCGCTGAATGAATTAGCACCTATTATTCGACATCAAGTAGCAAAAAGAATGCGTCTAAGGCATATTTCTGAATTTAGATTTTATTACGATAATTCGTTCGATACAGGTATGCGTGTTGCTGAATTGCTATCTGAAGACGATAAAAGTAAGCTGGAGTAATGGTTGAGTAAGCGCAAATCTGGGCGTAATGTTCATGGAATTATTTTATTAGATAAGCGCTTAGGCGTTTCTTCTAACAAAGCATTACAAGAAGTTAGGCGTTTATTTAATGCCAATAAAGGCGGACATACGGGTAGTTTAGATCCTATGGCGACAGGATTGCTTCCCTTGTGTTTTGGAGAGGCAACAAAAGTATCAGCGATGATGCTTGGTGATAATAAACGTTATCAGGCCGTTGTTAAGCTAGGGGTAATGACTGATACCGGGGATTCTGAAGGTAAAATTATTGAGCAGAAACCTGTGCCAGAACTATCTGCTGAAACCATTGATGAGTGTCTAAAAAGTTTTGTGGGTGAGATTGATCAAGTTCCCCCAATGTATTCCGCTTTAAAGCATAAGGGTAAAAAACTGTATGAGCTGGCAAGAGAAGGTATAGTGATTGAGCGTAAAGCGCGTAGAATCACTATTTTTGAATTGAATTTGTTGGCGTCAACAGAGGATACTTTAACGCTTGATGTAGCTTGTTCAAAAGGGACTTATATTAGATCATTGGCTGAGGATATTGGTCATAAGTTGGGTTGTGGAGGCACTATTATTGGCCTGCGCAGAACCCAATCTGGCCAGTTTAAAATTGATGATGCCTTAACTATTGAGCAGTGTCAGGCTATGTCGTTGGAGGAATTAAGCTCTAAGTTACTGGCTGTTGATGAGCCTTTATCTGACATACCAAAAATTCAGCTTTCCAAGCAACAGTCCATATTGATTAATCATGGGCAGCAAATAGATTTTCAGTGTGAATTGGATCAATGTTCGGTAAGAATGTATCATGAACAGATCTTTTTAGGCTTGGGTGAAATGCTATTGAATGGTAGACTTGTACCTAAGAAAATTTTTAACCTAGGCGGTGAAACTGTTTAGGTGAAAGGGTATGAATATATGTACTGAGGGCGATGGGAAAATAATCATCCAAAATAATCTTGGATAAGATGTAGAGGCAAGGCATGCCTTGCCTTGCCTTGCCTCTACTGCACCCAGTATTGGATGATTAATGATTTTCATTTCCCTTAAATTTCCTTTTTAAAGGGAGCATACCCAATAAACATCGTCCCTACGCCCTATTGTGGAGACAATGTCGTTAAGTAAACCATCTTAAAGATGGTTTTGTTTTTTTAAATATTAATCTATAGGGATTAAAATGCCATTTACAGCAGAACAAAAGAAAGTAGTTGTTGAAAAATACCGTACGTCTGATACGGACACAGGTTCACCTGAAGTACAAGTTGCTTTATTAACAGCACACATTCTTCATTTATCTCCACATTTTGCAGAGCACAAAAAAGACAATCATTCACGTCGTGGATTATTACGCATGGTAAATCAACGTCGTAAGTTGTTGGATTACTTGAAGAAAAAAGACGAAGTCCGTTATCGTTCATTACTTGAACGTTTAGGTCTACGTAAGTAAGAAATAACAAAAACGGCGAACAATTAGTAGATTGTTCGCCGTTTTTGTTTAAATGAATATTTTTAAAAGTGAAGACTATAAAAACTCTTCATATTAATAACCTTTATTAAGGATCTTAATTTTGACTCCTATCAGGAAAGAATTTAAATACGGCGATCATCTTGTCACTATGGAAACGGGTGAAATTGCTCGTCAAGCTAGTGGAGCAGTACTGATTGATATTGAAGGTACTTCAGTATTGGTTGCCGTTGTTGGTAAAAAAGAAGCTAAAGGCGGTGACTTTTTTCCTTTAACAGTAAATTACCAAGAAAAAGCTTACGCTGCAGGTAAAATACCTGGTGGTTTTTTTAAACGTGAAGGTCGTCCTACAGAGAAAGAAACATTAACGTCTCGTTTAATTGACAGACCTATTCGTCCTTTATTCCCTGAAGGTTATACTAATGAAGTACAAATTGTTGCGACAGTTGTTTCATTAAACCCAGAAGTTGATACAGAAGTAGCTGCTTTATTAGGCGCTTCTGCTGCTTTAGCTGTTTCAGGCTTGCCTTTTAATGGGCCTATTGCTGCCGCTGTTGTTGGTTATAAAGATGGCGCTTACCTATTAAACCCAACAAAAACTGAGCTTGATGATTCGCAATTAGAGTTAGTGGTTGCAGGTACAGAGCATGCTGTATTAATGGTTGAGTCAGAAGCTCAGTTATTATCAGAAGAAGTGATGCTTGGCGCTGTATTATTTGGCCACGAGCAAATGCAAGGTGCGATTATAGCCATTAAAGAATTTGCTGCAGAAGTTGCAACTCCTGCTTATGAATGGACTGCTCCTGAAGCTGACGAAGCATTAGCTACTTTAGTTAAAGCTGAAGTTGAAGTAGGCATTGGTGCTGCTTATAAAATTGCTGAAAAATTAGCGAGACAAGATGAGTTGTCTGGGATCAGAAAAGCATGTATTGATAAGCTAACAGCAGACGATGAATATGAAGAACGTGATATCAGAGATATTATCGAACATGTTGAAAAAACCATTGTGCGTAGCTCTATTTTAGAGAAAAGAGTGCGTATTGATGGACGTGACCTTTCGACAGTAAGAGCTATTTCTGTTAAAACTGGGTTCTTAGAAAGAACACATGGTTCTGCACTCTTTACGCGTGGTGAAACTCAAGCTATAGTTGTTGCAACTTTAGGTACTGAGCGTGATGCACAAATCATTGATAGTTTAGCTGGTGAATATAAAGAACCGTTTATGCTGCATTACAACTTCCCTCCATACTGTGTAGGTGAAACTGGCTTTGTTGGATCACCAAAACGTCGTGAAATCGGTCATGGCCGTTTAGCAAAACGTGGTGTTGCTGCTGTATTACCAAATATGGAAGAATTTCCATACACTATTCGTATCGTGTCTGAAATTACAGAATCAAACGGTTCAAGCTCAATGGCTTCTGTTTGTGGTAGTAGTTTGGCATTAATGGATGCTGGTGTACCTCTTAAAGCACCTGTTGCAGGTATTGCCATGGGCTTGATTAAAGAAGGCGATAACTTTGCTGTCCTATCTGATATTTTAGGTGATGAAGATCATCTAGGTGATATGGATTTCAAAGTAGCGGGTTCTGAAGAAGGTATCACTGCTTTGCAAATGGATATCAAAATTGATGGTATCACAGCTGAAATTATGCAAGCTGCATTAGAGCAAGCGAAAGCAGGTCGTTTATTTATTCTTGGTGAAATGAATAAAACATTGGCTGCCACTCGTGAAGAAATGTCTGATTTTGCACCAAGAATCATTACTTTTAAAATTGATCCTAGTAAAATTCGTGAAGTCATCGGTAAAGGTGGCGCAACAATACGTGGCATAACCGAAAAAACAGGTGCATCTGTTGATTTAACAGACGAAGGTATCGTTAAAGTTGCTTCTGTTGATAGAGCGGCTGGTGAAGAAGCTAAACGTATTATCGAAGAAATTACCGCTGAAGTTGAAGTAGGTAAAATCTACGAAGGTAAAGTTGCAAGATTAATGGACTTTGGTGCATTTGTCACAATTCTTCCAGGAAAAGATGGCTTGGTTCATATTTCACAAATTTCTGATGAACGTGTTGAGAAAGTTAGCGACAAGTTATCAGAAGGTGATGTAGTTAAAGTCAAGGTGCTTGAAATTGATCGTCAAGGCCGCGTTAGATTAAGTATGAAAGAAGTCGGTAAAGAAGACTAAGTCTTTATTTATTTCAATAGAAAGGGCCGAAAGGCCCTTTTTTTATGGGGATTTAAAATATTGTCAATAAAAGTATTCGATCCAGATTGTACAGCATGTAAACGGCTGGATAGCTTTTTGTGCGATATAAGAAATAAATACCCCACGTATCATGCAGCTCCAGTCGCATCTTTTGGTGATGAAAATGCCCAGTTGTTAATTGTAGGGTTAGCACCTGGTATGCATGGGGCAAATAAGACAGCTCGCCCCTTTACGGGTGATGCTTCTGGCTTATTACTTTATCAAACCCTATTTGAATTTGGTTTTAGTAACCAACCGAATTCAGAGTCACTTAATGATGGGTTGGAATTAATAAACTGTCGAATTACTAATGCAGTAAAATGTGTGCCACCACAGAATAAACCAACGGCTGCTGAAATTAATCAATGTAAACATTTTTTAACGGAAGAAATTAAAATATTAGCTGATAATGCAGTCATTATGGTATTGGGGAGTATTGCTCATCAGGCTGTATTAAAATCCTATGGCTTAAAATTAAGCGCTGCTAAGTTTGGGCATAATAAAACTTATCAATTACCCGATGATAAAATATTACTGAGTTCATATCATTGCAGTCGCTATAATATTCAAACAAAACGATTGACCAGTAAAATGTTTGCAGATGTTTTTGATAGCATAAGAAGCATAATATAAAGTTATGTCCGAACCTATCTTTGATATAAAGGGTTTTTTAAAAAACCTGACCAAGCGTCCAGGGATTTATAAAATGCTCAATGATAAAGGGCAGATTATTTATATTGGTAAGGCTAAAAATTTAAAAAACCGTGTTTCCAGTTATTTTAGAACCAAGACAGCTTCAGTAAAACAACAAGCAATGGTTGTTAAAATCACCTCCATTGAAGTGACTGTCACTAATACAGAGGGTGAAGCATTATTGCTGGAAAGTCAGCAAATAAAGCGCTATAAGCCTCGTTACAATATTTGTCTTAGGGATGATAAATCATACCCTTATTTGTTTCTCTCTAGTTACCATGATTACCCGCAAATAAGTTTGCATCGCGGTGCAAAAAAAAAGAAGGGTAAATATTTTGGCCCCTATCCGAGTGCAGGGGCGGTTAAAGAAACCTTAAAGTTATTGCAAAAGATTTTTCCTGTAAGGCAATGTGATGATTCCTATTACAATAATAGAACGCGAGCTTGTTTGCAGTATCAAATTGAGCGTTGTACCGCACCTTGTGTAGATTTAATTACAAAAGATAACTACGCAGAAGATGTTAAAAATACGGTGTTGTTTTTAGAAGGCAAAGGCAATCTATTGATCGATCAGTTGATAGATAAAATGGAAGCGGCATCCAGTCAATTAGAATTTGAGCAAGCCGTTATCTACAGAGACCAAATTTCTCGTTTGCGCACGGTATTAGAAAAACATTTTATACAGGGTGAAAAAGGTGATGTTGATATTATTGCTTGTGAAACTAAGGCTGGAATAGCCTGTGTTCAGGTGTTTTTTATTCGCAACGGACAAAGCCTAGGAAATAAAGCCTTTTTCCCGCAGATTATCGATGGTGCCTCAGCTAATCATATTCTTCAGGCATTTATTGCGCAATATTATTTAGAAAGACAAGCGCCTTATGAATTAATTGTTAGTCATAACATTGAAGAAGCTGATTTATTGACAGAGGTGCTTTCAAAACAAGCAAATCATTCTGTGAATATGGCCTTTAATGTTAGAGGAAGTCGTTTAAAATGGCTACAAATGGCGGCAATGAATGCGGAAAATTCTTTGTTAAGTAAGCTGTCTGACAAACAAGGAATGTATGCTCGTTATTTAAGTTTACAGGAAGAATTGGGATGTACTGAAATTCCAAAACGTCTGGAGTGTTTTGATATTAGTCATACTCAAGGTGATCAAACCGTTGCTTCTTGTGTGGTGTTTGATCGTGAAGGCCCTGTAAAGTCAGCTTATCGCCGATTTAATATTGAAGGAATTACCCCAGGGGATGATTATGCAGCGATGTACCAGGCGGTCACTCGACGCTATAAACGATTAAAAAAAGGAGAGCACCAAGCGCCTGATATTTTATTAATTGATGGTGGTAAAGGGCAAGTGACTCAAGCGGTAAAGGCTTTAGAGGAATGTGGAGTAAATAATGTTATGATAGTCGGCGTTTCTAAGGGTCCTGATCGAAAATCAGGGATGGAGAAATTGATTTTAGTTGATCAAGCTCAACCTTTAGATGTTACACCTGGCGCGAGTGCTTTATTATTGATTCAGCATATACGGGATGAAGCGCACAGATTTGCAATAACGGGGCATAGGCAACGTAGGGCAAAAGCAAAAAAAGAATCTATATTAGAAACTATTCCAGGCCTTGGCCCCAAAAGAAGACAGCTATTGTTAAAGCAGTTTGGAGGCCTGCAGGGAATAACAAGTGCAGGTATTGATGCACTTTCAGGGATAGACGGGATAAGTAAACAATTAGCACAACGAATTTACGATAACTTTCATCACCAAGATGGCCATTGAATTTAATTTACCTATAAACCTGACATTATTGCGTATTGCATTAATCCCTTTGCTGGCAGTTGTTTTTTATTTGCCCTGGGAATATTCCAATGTTGCATGTACCATTATTTTCTTTATTGCAGGATTTACTGACTGGCTGGATGGTTATCTAGCTAGAAAAATGGGTTTGGAAACTGCTTTTGGAGCCTTTCTAGATCCTGTAGCAGATAAAATAATGGTTGCTTCCGTGTTAGTGCTGGTTGTACAACAGCAAGCTGATGCCACATTAGCCATTGCGTCTGCTATTATTATTAGCAGAGAAATCACAATTGCCTCTCTAAGAGAGTGGATGGCTGAAATAGGATTAACAGCCACAGTAAAAGTCTCATCATTAGGAAAATGGAAAACGACGGCTCAAATGCTTTCGATTGGTTTTTTACTTTACCGTGAAGACCTACTTGGCATGCCCATTAATTTAATCGGATATTGGTTGTTGTATATCGCTTCATTTTTGACTTTATGGTCTATGATGCAATACTTATCAGCTGCCTATACTGCTCTAAAAGAATAATAAAAAATAAAAAATAGCAATGGATAAGGAAAAAAGTACAACGGAAAAAAAACCTCTTACATCAGATGAGGTTTTATTAGCATCATTAAAATTATTTGCAGAAAAGGGTTTTTTTAATACATCTTTAACAGACATAAAAGATGCAGTAGGTATAAAAACTACCAGTGGTATCTATCAACATTTTAAGAATAAACAAGCGATTGCTGATACTTTATATGGCAATATATTAGATAGCTTGAGTATTTCTATTGATGATATTAGACGTAGAAATAGAAAAGTATCAGATCAATTAAGAGAAATAGTCGATTTATTGTTTAAATTGGCAGATGATGCCCCTGAGGTTATCCAGTTCTTATTGGTGGTTAACATCAGAGAAATTTTACCCGAGCAAAAACCTGTTATTGAAACCGCCCCATTTAATAAAATTAGGCGTGTTATTCAAAATGGCATTAAAAATGGAGAAATCAAATCGATAGACTCATTGCTTGCCTATAGCTATTTCTTAGGGATTATTAAACACACACTAAGCCTCGTGCTTTCAGGTGATTTGCCTAAAACAGCCGATAGTTACCAGTCACAAGCATGGTTAGCCGCCTGGGGAAGTATCGTCAAAAAGTAAAGAAAGGGCTGTAGTCCTGTTAATAAGTCATAGTTTAAAGAGTCAGCAGTATTGAAATTGTGTAGAAAAATTAGGAGGGGCCTATTGGCCGCGACTGCTCTCAATTTTTTGTAATGCTTGTAAATCAGTTAAAACTTGCTGGCTATGATGGGCAGGTTTGACTTTATAATATGCCTTTGCAATATCACCGTTAGGGTCAATAATAAAACTATGCCTTTTACAAAACTTGATAGGCCCCAGTTTAAATAAAGAGTTATAAAGCTTACTCATGGACCCAGAGGGGTCAGATAACAAAGGAAAAGGTAAGTTTTGTTTGTTTATATAGCGGGAGTGACTTTCAATACTGTCGGTACTGATACCTAATATCTTAGTATTTGTCGCAGAAATATCAGCATGATAATCTCTAAATTGACACGCCTCTACAGTACAACCAGGTGTATCGTCCTTAGGGTAAAAAAATAATACTAGCCATTGGTTTTCATAATCAGACAAACTATGGGTTTTGTTGTTATTATCCAATAAGGAAAAGTCAGGGGCTTTAGAGCCTATTTCTAATTTAGACATAATAAAGAGAGTGATAGGAATGGGGTTTTCGGTTAATCAAAGTATAAAGGAAACATAGCCCGAAGTGAAACAAAGAAAGCTAATGATTAACAGGGCTGTTAACAAACCACAGCTTAAATTTTAAAACGAACTGTCATTTCGACAATAGGAGAGATATTAGGTTCCTATGTCATCAAAACCTTTCCTTTTATATCAAGTTGAGCTTAGGTTAAGGAAATGTATCAAAGGTAGGAGCGGCCTATTGGCTGCGTCTGAGAAAATGCAATAGGATTGCGATTAAATTCCTAACTAGCCCAAAGCCTTTTAATTATCAATCTGTAGATTAAAGAGATATTTTCTATTGAGGTGGAACATGCTAAAGACAT
>CAZMQH010000035.1:0-1499 GCA_964568245.1 uncultured Methylomarinum sp. | reverse complement strand
ATATTAAACTCAAGCTTAAATGATAAGTATAAGTTATGTAGGAGCGTCCGCCCTCGACGCGAATAAAACAGGCTCTTTTTCCCAATAATCCGTGCAGAACCAAAAAGGCTTCAATAGAGTATTTGTTAAATAAAACACAAAAAGCCTTAGTACGCTCCCAGATTTTATAGATTGAAATGAACAACGTTATTCAATTTAAGCAGAAAAAAATATCAGAAAAACATAAAGGCAATACACTTTGCCGTAGTGGCTTTCATAAATGGGAAATTGTAAAAGACAATCAGTTTGAGGTGAAGAAAGGAAAACTAATGACTGTTTATCAATGCAAACGTTGCAAAGTACAAAAAAATAAATATGTTTGACTTCTTATTAAAGCAAGCAACACAAAAGTCTCAGCACTCTGAGCTATATAATGATTTACTGGAAAAACGCTATCAAGAACTTGTGGTTAGACATCATATTGATAGTGATGCAGCTCAAATTCAAGTTTTAGGGCATTTGCAGCATCTTTTAGATAACATTTCAGAACTGGCAGATAAAAAAAACCAATCAGCCTTTAATCAGTTATTAGCCTCAAGCCATGAAGTCACAAAAAGCCTCTATATATTTGGGGATGTAGGGCGTGGTAAAACCATGCTAATGGATGTTTTTTATCAAGCTTGTCCTATTAAACTCAAGAGACGAGTGCATTTTCATGCTTTTATGCAAGAAGTACATGAATATATACATCAGCGGCGAAAAGAAAAAAATAAAGATCCCTTAAAATCTTTAGCTAAAAGTATTAGAAAAACATCTTTGCTGTTATGTTTTGATGAATTTCATGTCACTGATATTACAGATGCCATGTTGTTATCAAGATTATTTACTCAATTAATTACGCAGGGTGTTATTTTTGTAGCAACCTCAAACCAACATCCAGATGATTTATATAAAAATGGCTTACAACGAGAGTTGTTTACCCCCTTTATTACATTATTAAAAGAATCAACGGAAGTTATAGAATTAGTAGCAAAAGAAGATTATCGATTATTACACTTTAAGGCGATGAAAGCAGTATTTTATGTTGGAAATTATGATCAAGAAGGGCATGACTTTTTACAGCAAAGGTTTAATGAATTAACTAATAATGGAAGTATTGAATCAAGAACATTACTGGTGAAAGCGAGGAGCATCAAATTTTCTAAAGTTCATGGTGACATCTTATTCTCATCATTTGGAGAGCTTTGCGGAAGGTCATTAGGCCCAGCAGACTATTTGGCCGTAGCTGATGAATTTAACGCTGTATTGATAGCAAATATTCCTAAATTAACAGTAGAAAATAGGGACCAGGCTCGAAGGTTTGTGACATTAATTGATGCACTATATGAAAAAAATGTAAAACTGATTTGTACTATAGAGCAATCACTTGATGACTTTAATTTTAAAGATAAAGACTTTGATTTTAAACGCACGCAGTCAAGGCTGATGGAAATGCAGTCTGAGAAATATTTTCAGAAAAA
>CAZMQH010000034.1:0-15544 GCA_964568245.1 uncultured Methylomarinum sp. | reverse complement strand
GACTCAAAAGGGCTTTCCCTCGCGACGGTTTCTATTCTCGGACAGCCTCCTAGGCCTAATAAATCTACTTCCAGTTAGTTATATGCTCATTCAAAACAACCAACTAAAACTTCTATTAATTTATGCTTTAAGCCTAACCATCTACAGCCCAAGCGCTCACTGTACCCAAAGTGAAATAATCGATTTTAGTGTAGAAGACTTATTAAACATAGAAGTTATCTCTGTTTCAAAAAAAGCAAAATCATTAAATGACTCCCCTGCTGCCATTTTTGTTATCACCAATGATGATATCAAACGTATAGGAGCAACTTCTATCCCTGAAGCTTTAAGACTTGCACCAGGACTCAATGTTGCCCGTATAGACTCAAATAAATGGGCCATCAGCGCCAGAGGATTTAATGGTCGTTTCGCCAATAAACTTTTAGTATTAATTGATGGACGCAACACCTATACACGCGCATTTTCAGGTGTCCATTGGGAAAACCAAGATGTCATGTTAGAAGATGTTGATCGAATTGAGGTTATCCGTGGCCCAGGTGCAACTTTGTGGGGAGCCAATGCTGTAAACGGGGTGATTAACATTATTACTAAACATTCAGCAGATACCCAGGGAGGCTTGCTTGTTGCAGGAGGCGGCACTGAAGAACAAGGGTTTGGGAGTTTTCGTTATGGAGGCAATTTAAATAAAGACACAACAGCCAGAGCTTATATAAAAGGGTTTAAACGTGATGAGAACACCCACCAATCAGGTGGAGAAGCAGGAGATGATTGGGATAAAGTACAGGGTGGTTTTAGAATGGACTCCAATCTAACTTTAAAAGATAACGTAACTATCCAAGGAGATGCTTATCGTAGCCAGATAAATCAAAACACCACTTTTGCACAACTTGCAGCACCATATTATAAAAACTTTAATGAAACAGTCGATACCTTTGGCGGCAATCTATTAGCCCGCCACCAACACACCTTTTCAGTTACATCAGACTACTCCTTTCAAATTTATTATGACTTTTACGAACGAAATGAAGCATTTATAAATGAAACGCGCCAAATAATTGATTTAGATTTTCAACATCGATTTTCCTGGCTGGAAATAAATGATATCGTTTGGGGCGCAGCATATCGTTATAACCATGATGACTTTAAATTCAATGGTTACGGTAGCGTTAACTACCCGAGCCGTAACGACCAACTTTTTAGTGCTTTTTTCCAAAATGAGATAACCCTAGTCAAAGATACTTTATGGCTCACACTTGGCTCTAAACTTGAACATAATGATTACAGCGGAGTCGAAGTCCAACCAACGGCTAGACTTATGTGGATTCCTCATAAACATCACAGAGTATGGGGGGCAATATCACGCGCAGTCCGAACACCCTCTCGTTTTGATCATAATGGAACCCTACTAACAGAAGCAATACCTCTCGCACCTCCAGTAAAAATTGCAGTATTTTTTGAAGGGAACAATCAATATGACTCCGAGCAAGTTGTTAGCTATGAGCTAGGATATAGAACAACCGTTATAGATAATATATCTATTGATTTTACTGCTTTTTATAATGACTACAGTGATCTGGTAAACGTACAAACAAACGACCCTATACCAACATCTACACCAGGAGTCTTGAAGGTAACAAATTTATTTACCAACAAACAAGAAATTCAAACCTATGGCTTTGAACTTGCAGTTGTCTGGCAGATGCTAGATTGGTGGCGTTGGGATGCTAATTACAATCTACTAAAAACCCAATACGGCCCCTATCTTAATAACATATACAACCCTCAGCAACAGGCATCACTTCGCAGCTCAATATCGCCAACTGAGAATTTAGATTTTGACATACTACTTCGCTATGTTGACTCCACTAAAGCGATAGGATTTACTGATACAACAATCATTAAGGGCTATATATCAATGGATATACGCCTAGCTTGGCACCCCATTAACAATATTGAATTATCATTAGTTGGTCAGAATTTATTGGCTAAAAACCATTATGAATACAATCAAAATCTTATCACAACCGCGACCGAAATAGATCGCGGTATGTACGGCAGATTAACCTGGTCTTTTTAATTGTTAGCTACCATTATGATTGTAACTAAAAAGACATACACCTTAAGCCTTTACCTATTGCTTTTCTTTAGCATCAACAACCAAGCATGGTCACAATCCATTGAGAAACAAACAGTTTTAGCTGCATTAACACTCAATATTGCTAGATTCACCACCTGGCCAGAGCTTATCTTCAAGGAATCAGAAAATACTTTTAATCTGTGTATTTATGGTGACAATGTAGTCCAACAATCTTTTTCAAATATAAGCAATAAACAAGTAAACAAAAGATCAATCCATATTATTAATATTTCGAGACTACGCAAGCTAAATCAATGCCACCTCATCTATATAAGTGAACTCGAACGAAATAAATTAACCCCCTTATTACTAGAACTGAAAGATAAACCGATATTAACCATAGGAGAAAGCAGTGACTTTCTTCAAACAGGTGGAATGATCAGCCTTGAAACGGTTAATGGAAAAATTCAATTAACCATTAACCTGCCAACGGTTAAACAATCAGGGTTAATTATTAGCTCCAGACTTTTAAATCTAGCGACTATTGTTAATTACCCTATGCTATAAAATAATTAGCATATATCCTAGGCAGAGAGACTACAATGACTTAGCCTACAGCATGATATTCAAAAATACATTACTATGAACCGTCTAAACAACGCATCAATCAAAAACAAATTAAAATTCCTCATCAGTATGAGTCTTTTATTAATGCTATTGATTGCAGGCAGCGTTTTGATGATCAATACTGTTTTATCTAACAAACAAGTGTTGCAACACGAGCTCAATGCACTTACTGAAGTGACCTCACTCACCATCACCCCCGCTCTGATTTTTGATAATAGTGCTGATGCCCAGCAAACATTAACAAGCCTTAAAGCACATAAAAACATCATTTATGCCGCAGTAACAAAAACAGGACAACAACAACCCTTTGCTGTCTTTTCACGTCATAGTAACGAAATAATCCCCGAAAAGTTTATAACAAACTGTGGCCCCATAAGTTTTAGCCTAGAATTTATGCAGGTCTGTAAACCACTAACTTTTGACAGGACTGAATACGGGCATATCATTTTAATTATTAGCCTAAATGATATTTATAACCGCCTACTTAAAGAACTCGCGATCGCTTTATTAGGACTGGCCTTTGCCGCCTTAGTTATTTTCTGGTACTTAGAAAAAATAGCAAAAAGACTTTCTGACCCTATTTTAGAACTAGTCAGTATTAGTGAAGACATTAAACATTCAAGCAACTACCAGCAACGTGCAACCATCACCTCAACTGATGAAATAGGTCAGTTAGGCCTAGCATTTAACGATATGCTGGAACAAATCCACAACCGAAATCAAGCGCTTAACCAACAAAAAGACACGCTTGAAGATCAAGTACAAGCAAGAACTCAGGATCTACAACACAAAACAGATGAAGCTTATCAACTCGCGAACAAAGCCCAAGCCGCCAGTAAAGCTAAAAGTGAATTTCTAGCCACCATGAGTCACGAAATCCGCACACCGATGAACGGAATCTTAGGCATGACGGAACTGTTGTTAAATACCCCCCTTAATAATCGTCAAAAAAGACTCGCTGACACAGCCTATCGTTCTGCAGAATCATTACTAAGTATTATTAATAATATTCTAGATTTTTCTAAAATCGAATCAGGAAAATTTCAACTATCCCTTGCTGACTTTGATCTTCGTCACTTATTAGAAGACACAACAGAAATTATTGCATCTCAGGCTCACACAAAAGGTTTAGAGCTTGCCTTAAATTTACCTCCAGAACTAGATAGTGCCGTTCATGGTGATGCAGACCGACTCCGCCAAGTCTTTGTAAACCTACTGGGCAATGCCATTAAATTTACTCAACACGGTGAAATTCAATTAAAAGTCAGCCTTATTGAATCCAACAATTCAAAGACACACCTTAATTTATTATGTGAAGTCAAAGATACAGGACCCGGTATCGCGCCAGAACAACAAGGTTTAATTTTTGAAAGCTTTACTCAAGCCGATGGCTCTATCACTCGACATCATGGCGGCACCGGATTAGGACTAACCATTTCCCGACAATTATTAGAATTAATGGGAAGTGAATTAAAATTAACCAGCACTCTGGGTGAAGGTTCTTGCTTTAGCTTTAGCCTTTGCCTTAAACTCAGCAAGCAGTCAATACCACAAAAAGCTGACCTTTCTTCGTTACATGATATAAACGTGCTGATCGTTGATGACAACGCAAGCTATCGAGAAATATTATCCAGCCAATTAAACCATTGGGGTATTAATTGTCACAGCGCTTCATCAGCGGCTCAAGCCATCAACTATTTACGCGACGCAAACAGACATAATATTACGTATAAAATTGCTTTATTAGATTGTCACATGCCTGAAATTGATGGCCTAGCACTCGCCAAAACACTTCATGAAGACCCCCTGTTACAATCCTTATCACTTGTTATGTTAAGCTCGGATTGCTCCCCCATAGATCATGATAAAAGCAGGGAATATGGAATTAAATATTTTCTAACTAAACCCGTTACCCAAAAAAAACTATTAGCCTGCTTACTCGAAATTACGGGCTCTTCATCTGTACCGGCATCACGTCCTGACCTATCTAAAAACAACCTTCCTCTCTCTGGGAACGTGTTACTGGCAGAAGACAATTTAGTTAACCAAGAAGTTGGAGTCGCTATATTACGCAGTATAGGCTGTGAAACTGATATTGCAAATAATGGTGCAGAAGCCGTTACCGCTGCCAGTAACAAGCAATATGATATTATTTTGATGGATTGCCACATGCCTATAATGGATGGCTTTGAAGCAAGCACCAAAATACGCGAAGCAGAAAAATCAAATAATAAAGAAAAGTACGTCCCGATTATTGCATTAACAGCCGATGTAAAAAAAGGAATTGTTGAGCAATGTAAAAAAGCAGGAATGGATGAATATATCAGCAAGCCTTTCACTCAAAAACAACTACAAACTATTTTAGGGAAGTATTTAACAGCTAAACCAGCACTCTCATCAGATACTCAGATAGAACAAACAACAAAAGTCACTGCCCCTGCAGAAATAATAGATCGCGCAGCACTTGAAAACTTAAGACCACACATAACGGAAAATGGCGAAAGCTTACTAACTAAAGCCATTAATATTTTTTCAGATTCTGCACCAAAACAACTTAAAGCGCTACAAAAAGCCTTTGAACAACAAGAATACGCAAAAATAGAACGCGTTGCCCATAGTTTAAAATCTGCATGCGCCAACTTAGGAGCCATGTCATTAACAAAATTTGCAGCCATTATTGAAGACAGCGCAGAACAAAAAAACATTCAAGGTATTGCAGCTCTTTTAACAAAAATACAAAACGACTTACCTATTGTAATATCCACACTAAACAATGAACTTAAAGGAATAGAAGTAGCACAAAACTCTAATCAACCAACGCATCAAGCTCAACCGAGTAGCAGCCAAAATAAAAGTATTTTAATCGTTGATGATGATAAAAGTTTTCGTTTAATCACTCGCTCCGTTCTTACAGCGGCAGGTTTTTTAGTCGATGAAGCTAATAATGGCAAACTTGCTTTAGAGAAAATCAAACAACACAAGCCTGACTTAATCTTATTAGATGCACTGATGGAACATATGGATGGCTTTGAGGCATGCGCGCTAATACGCCAAAAAGCAGAAATGGTCGATGTTCCCATTATAATGGTAACAGGCCTTGCTGATATAGAATCCATCCACCATGCTTTTGACTCAGGTGCTACTGATTTTATTCTAAAACCCATTAACTACGCTATTTTAACGCACCGTCTAAATTTCATACTGAGAGCTGGACAAGATGCAGCTGAACTTAGAATTAGCCAACTTCACCTATCAGCAGCACAACGCATTGCCCGTTTAGGTTACTGGGTATGGGATGTAAAACAGAACCATTTTCAAATATCTGAACAATTGGCGGACTTATGCAAGATTAACCTACAACATTTTGAAGGAACCTTAGAAGGATTTATTGCACTCATCCATCCTGAAGATCAGCTCATGGTTCAAGGTATGATTTTAGCCCCTCCCTCTAGCTCAGCAATTGAACAAATAGAATATCGTTTGCAAGCCACTCAATCTAAAACAATTTTTGTCCATCAGGAAATTATCAAAGTCATTGAAAATGGTCACTTTACCATGACCGGAACAGTGCAGGATATTAGTCAACGAAAAGCCAATGAAAAACAAATTCATACTCTAGCCTACTTTGACATACTCACTGGCCTTCCCAGCAGAAGCTTTTACCAAGAACGTATTCAAACCCTTATAAAATCAGCAAAACAACACAATCATCAATTTTCTTTTCTCTATATTGACCTTGATGGCTTTAAAGATATTAATGATAGCCTGGGGCATAACCAAGGTGATCAACTATTAAAAGAAATAGCACACCGCCTACAAGAAATGGTCCGTGATAATGATTTTGTTGCACGCTTAGGGGGCGATGAATTTTGTATTTTATTGAACAATACGGATGATAGAGAACTGATTACTCAGGTAGCCGATCGTTGCTTAGAAAATATCAACAAACCTCTATTTCTAAACCATCAACAAATTAGACCACGCGCCAGCATTGGCATTGCAACTTTCCCCCTTGATGGCGATAATGAAGTTGATCTAATGAAAGCAGCTGATACCGCAATGTATGCAGCCAAACAAACAGGCAAACAACGCTATACCTTCTACTCTCAGGATATGGCAGAACAAGCTAAATCACATTTAGAAAAAGAACATATGTTGAGAGAGGCTTTTGAAAAAGATCAATTCATTCTACATTACCAACCGCAAATCTGCATGCAAACAGGGCGTATGGTGAGTATGGAAGCCTTAACTCGCTGGCAACACCCAGAAAAAGGCATGATTCCACCCAATGACTTTATTCCTGAAATAGAACGACTAGGATTAATCGTTGAATTAGGAGACTGGGTTATAAAAACTGCCTGTGAACAAATTATGCTCTGGCATAATTCAGGCTTGCCTTATATGCAGGTAGCCGTAAACCTTTCAGCTTTGCATTTTCAAGATACTCTCTTACTTGATACCATTCAAGATGCGTTAAATAAAACAGGAGTTCCTGCAAAATATTTAGAACTAGAAGTCACTGAAAGTGCCATGCAAGCTACAGAATGTCTCAGTAATTTTAAAGCGTTAAGGCAGCTAGGGATTAAAATATCTATTGATGATTTCGGCACAGGCTATTCTTGCTTAGCCTCGTTAAAACAACTCCCATTAGATTGTTTAAAAATTGATAAAATATTTATTGATGATGTCACAAGCAACCCCGATACGGCTCTACTTTTAGGCGCTATTATTGGTTTAGCTAATGCTCTAAACTATACACTGGTTGCCGAAGGTGTTGAGACCAAGGATCAAGCATTAGTCATGCATGGACTAGGCTGTAATATCATACAAGGTTATTTATTTAGTCGACCTGTCTCCAGTGACAAAATTCCAGCATTAATTGATGTTGACTTCACTCCTCAAACTAAAACAGACGGCCCAATATAAAGGCTATTCGCCATTTCAATTAACGATATTCTTGCCCTCAGTAGCTTGCCAAACCTGGCCGACTCTTTAATGAAAATTTAAACAGCCGAATCTACCCTCTTTTTTCAGCACCTACAGAAAAATCCTAAAAATTAACTATACTTCAATATTTACATTCATAAAAAATGTTAGTAAATATTATGATTTTAAAAATGCCAGCCCCCCAAACAATTTCTAGCTACAGTGCAATCGCATATACTAATCAGGATGTCTGAAAGCATTAGTTCGCTGGCAACATCCAGAAAAAGGCATCATTCCTCTTGGTGAGTTTATACCCGATATAAAACGACTAGGTTTAGCCAATGCACTGGAATATATCTTAGGGAGTCAGTAATAAATAATGTACCTAGATCTCGCAGGATTTTTATTTCTCCTTGGCTCTTCTCAAGAGAAGCATAGTCATTCTATGTGCCGATTGAGAAGAGCCAAGGAGGGACAAAAAGACAAGAGAGGTGGGTATATTATTTGTTACTGCCTCCCTTAGTTACTGAAGGCTATCTATTTAGCCGCCCTGTCAGTAGCGATAAAACCCCAGCATTAGTTGATATTTACTTTACCTTTCGAAAAGATGACAACCACTAAAATCAAGCGCAGCAAAAGCCAAGAATAGTATAAAAAAACATGAAGACTGTCTTACAAAAAAAGCTATCTGAACCAGCAAAATTGCCTTCAATAGCAAAAAACATACATGTACTAATGCAAGCACTCGCTTCTGATAAGCTGAGCTATCAACAATTAGCAGAAGTGATCAAACATTACCCTGAAATTACAGCCCGTTTAATTTTTTTAGCTAATTCATCTTGGTCGGCACCTGCCTCTCCCATTAACAATATTGAACAAGCATGTGCCAGGCTAGGCATGTCAATTATAAAAAGCATCAGTATCGCCATCTCAATTTCTTCTTCATTTGATACTAGAAGTTGCCCGTTATTTGATACCGTACACTTTTGGACCTCCTCTATGTTAGTAGCAGAAGGGGCCGGCTTACTTTCATTAAAACTTCCAAAAGCTATCGCCAACGAAGAATTAGAACGCACAGCACAAACTGCTGGCGTGTTACATAACCTAGGCTTATTATGGTTAGCCGATAATTTACCGACTGAAACCAATACTGTATTAAAAATACTGCTTGATGATACAAATACCCTTTCTTTAAGTGAATCATTAAAACAATTGATTGAAACGGACTACTGTGAAATAGGGTGCTGGATTGCAAAACAACTGACTTTACCTGAAGTTTTAATCACTGCAATGGAACATCATCTCAATCCTGATTATCAAGATTCATCATGGGAAATAGCTCATATTGTCGGGGGTGCAGCAAAAATGGTTTCTGCGCTACATAAGCAGTCTGACGAATTCACCAGCATTTCAGGGTTAGAAGCATTAGAAATAGACCCAGTCAATCAGCAACTTGTTTTTCAACAACTTGCTAAAAGTTTTGATAAAACGCAACAATTAGCGCAAACATTATTTAAAGGCTAGTTGTTACGATAGCAAGCCCTAATCCACACTTACAGAATAGAGATTAGGGCAATAATAATGCTTGCTGATATTATATTAATATGTCAACATAGAATGTTTGGCTATTCTTGGTGTATTCAACAATTTGGTACAACTAACATATAATAATTTGCGTAAAAAGTGGATGGGCTATTCATTCGCAGCTCCAACATGATTATATTGTTACTGTAAAATTAACGTAATACATAGAAATTAACCAAACTAACTAACTAAACCAAACAGAGGCAAAAGATGGCAGGTCGCAATCACTTATTTATTCCAGGTCCAACCAACACACCACATGAAGTTCTAAGTGCAATGCATGTGCCTATGGAAGATCACCGTTCACCGATCTTCCCTAAGTTACTTAAACCCGTTTTAGAAGATTTAAAAAAGATCTTCAAAACAGAAACAGGTCAAGCATTTATCTTTCCTGCAACAGGAACAGCTGGCTGGGAAGTAGCCATTACTAATACTTTAAACCCAGGCGACAAAGTTTTAATTTATCGCTTTGGTCAATTCAGTCACTTATGGATCAACATGGCAGAACGTCTGGGTTTAGACGTTGAAGTACATGAAATTGAATGGGGCAAAGGGATACCTTTAGATCATTTAGACACGCGTTTAAAAGAAGATAGCAATCACGAAATTAAAGCTATCTTGGCAACGCACAACGAAACATCAACAGGTGTAACCAGTGACATTGCTGGCGTTCGTAAAGCGATGGATGCATCAAGCCACCCTGCTTTATTATTTGTTGATGGCGTAAGCTCAATTGCTAGTATTGAATTCCGTATGGATGACTGGGGCATTGATGCTGCGATTAGTGGGTCACAAAAAGGTTTTATGCTGCCTGCTGGTTTAGCTGTTTTAGCTTTCAGCCAAAAAGCACTTAAACTAACAGAAACAGCCACTTTCCCTCGTTGTTTTTTAGATCTTAAAGATCAAATGGCACAAAATGCCTTAGGTTACACACCCTATACAGCAGCAACACCTATGATTTACGGCTTACGGAAATCAATTGAATTGCTATTAGATGAAGGTATTGAAAATGTATATGCTCGCCATCATCGTCTAGCAACTGGTGTTCGCAAAGCCATTGCAGCATGGGGATTAAAGCTATGTGCAGCACCTGGTTTTGAATCAGATACAGTTTCAGCGATTGTGGTTCCTGAAGATAAAGATGCTAAAGATGTTATTAGCACTGCTTTCCACACATACAACATTTCTTTAGGCGCAGGCTTAACAGAAGTGGCTGGTAAAGTTTTCCGTATCGGCCATATTGGTGATATGAATGACGTATCTTTACTAGGTTGTATTGCTGGTGTTGAAATGGCTATGCTTGATAATGGCTTTGATATTGTTCCTGGAAGCGGTGTTGCTGCTGCGATTGAATATTATCGTTCAACTTCGGCGAAATAAAAGCTTAGAGAGATGGCAAGAATTAATGACCCAATCATTTGGTGCAGAAGTAGAGACAAGACATGCCTTGTCTCTACACCTTATCCAAGATAGTTTTGGATGATTATTATTTTCATCTCCCTTCTGTAGCCTTGATACAGCGAAGCGAAATCGAGGAATAACAACATACAACCTTGATTCCACTTCTAAAAATAATGAGCAAACCTAAAGTATTCGTTATTCGAAAGTGGCCAGTTTCTATCGAAGCTAAATTAAAAGAACGCTACACCGTAACGTTAAATACTGCCGACTGACCTTTAAGCGCGGATGAATATAATGCCCAACAAATTCAGACAACAAAAGCCAGACATTTTATTCCAATTTAGTTAATATCCCTAAAAAACTGGAGCGGAAAAATGAGCAAAAAAGAACCACCTATCGTGCTGAATTTAAAAGCAGATTAACGCATTGGTAAAGCCAAAATCTAATAATAAAGCCGTGCCAATCGCTTCTAAAGCAAGAAAATAAATACTGCCAAGGCTGTATAGCAATTAAAAAAGGTGACTATTTACGATAACGGGAAGGTGAATAGCGCAAGGCATCATCTTCAAGTGACTCGGTAGCCACCTACTAATTATATTTTCGTCGCGATTTTTCTATTTTATGCTGGCCCATTTCCCACCCTTAATTTAAGTGCGGGTTTAATTATAGCTGGATTTTTGTAGAAAATAGCGGAAGCCATCTGATATCAAGCTACCTTCCTTAAAACCCAAACTTAATTTTTAAAACAAGTGCTTAATAGCATCCCTTTCTTGTTTTAGCTCAGATTCTGTAATTTGTAGTTTTTCTTTTGAAAATGCATCAAGTTCCAAATCCTGCACAATATTGACATTACCTTTAACCACCGAGACGGGAAAAGAAAACATCAAACCCTCTTCAATCCCATAGCTGCCGTCAGAAACCATTCCCATACTCATCCAGTCATTTTCTTCTGTACCAAAAACCCAGGTATTCATATGCGAAATAGCGGCACTGGCTGCAGAAGCGGCGCTTGACTGTCCTCTCGCTTTAATAATGGCTCCGCCACGTTGCTGTACAGTGGGAATAAATTCATCTTTAAACCAATTCTCACCAACTATTGATAATGCATCCTTTTCTTTAACTTTTGCGTGATGTAAATCAGGGTATTGGGTAGATGAATGATTTCCCCAGACAATAACATTGGATATTTCTCTAGAGGTGACCCCTGCTTTTTCTGCTAATTGAGAAATAGAACGATTATGATCTAACTGCATCATCGAAGAAAAACAGAAAGGACTTAAATCAGGTGCATTTTTCATAGCAATCAATGCATTAGTATTCGCAGGATTACCGGTTACCAACACTTTTACATGACGGTTTGCCACTTCATTAAGCGCTTTACCTTGTACTGAAAAAATCTCTGCATTACAGAGCAGTAAATCTTTTCGTTCCATTCCAGGGCCACGAGGCCTTGCCCCCACCAAGAAAGCGTAATCGACATCTTTAAACGCGACTTTAGGATCATCCGTCATAATCACTTTACGCAACAAAGGATAAGCACAATCATTTAATTCCATCACCACGCCTTTCAGTGCATCCATTGCAGGAGCAATCTCAAGCAAATGCAAGATTATCGGCTGATTTGGACCTAACAAATCACCTGCGGCCAAACGAAAAAGCAATGAATAGCTAATTTGTCCAGCTGCGCCAGTAACAGCAATATCTACGGGTGTTTTCATGTGTATTCCTATGTTTTGTCGATCACGTTTTAGCTAAATTTAATGCGAACCTGTTTCCACAATAAAAGTCCGTTAATAATAGCAAGAAACAACCTAATTAAACCACCAAAAATAGCAATAAAAGTCTGATTTATTAAATCTCCACTCCTAATGTATAATAGCTCGATTTAAATATTGCACAATCCTCTAAAATAGCTAGGCAAAAAATTAATGAAAAAACTGTTATTCCAATTTGATACAGACAGCCACCCTTCCTCTTTCGACACAGTTGTTGCTTATGATGGAGGGGCTGATCATGTTATTACTCATGGAGGACTAACTCCTGACAACATTTCATCATTGGTGGAAGGCACCATTTTCACTCGCGCACCTAAAGATAAAAAGAACACCGCTATTTTTATAGGTGGCAGTAATATGGTGGCAGGGCAACAGCTATTCATTGCAGCGCAAAAGCATTTCTTTGCAGGATTTCAAGTATCCATCATGCTGGATAGTAACGGCAGCAATACAACAGCCGCCGCAGCGGTTGCTAAAATTGCAACCAGCACCTCTTTAGCCGGTAAAAAAGCGGTTATCCTGGGAGGTACTGGTCCGGTTGGTCAGCGTGCAGCAGCAATGCTTGCACTAGAAGGTGCCAATGTTTCTATTACTTCACGCCATATTTTCAGTGCTGAAGAAGCCTGCTTTGCCATGAAAGAGCGTTTCAATGTCGATTTAACGCCAATTGAAGCTGCTGATGGTGAAGCGCGAGCCGAAGCCGTTGCTGATGCAAACATTATTCTAGCCACAGGCGCAGCAGGTATTGAATTATTAAAACCAGAATATTGGCAAAACAATCCTAATTTAGAAGTTATTGCTGATGCTAACGCAACGCCGCCTTTAGGCATTGGTGGTACAGAAATTCTGGATAAAGGTGTCGATCGTCATGGCAAAATAGTTTGGGGAGCTATTGGCTTTGGTACACTTAAACTTGCCTTACACCGCGCTTGTATTGCCAAATTATTCGAAAACAACAAACAGGTTTTTGATGCCGAGCTTATTTTCAAGCTTGCTAAAGAAATGGCTTAAATTTAGAGCATGTCAGCAGTAATTCATACTTTACGTGAAAACTCTCTCACTATCTTCAAACAAGGAGTTAAAGCTGCTGACCCTTATCAAGCGGTTAAAAACTGTCTAATGGTTAAAGATTATCAGCTTGAGATTGCTTTAGATTTAAACGATAGCAGCCAAAAACGAAGCGCTAGCTGGTCAAAGATACATATTATTGCTTTTGGTAAAGCAGCTTGTAGCATGGCTAAAGCCGCCAAAGAAATTACTTCTGAGCATTGGGATACCAGCAATGCCCTTGCCATTACCAATTATGAAAATGTAATGGATATAAAGGGGGTTAAAGTTATAGCTGCTGGCCATCCAATACCTGATTTGGCGGGACAAAATGCCGCTCATTTAATGGTTAAACAGCTAAAGAGTACAAAATCAGGTGAATTAGTATTAATTCTAATTTCTGGAGGTGGTTCTGCTTTATTACCTTTTCCAGCAGAAGGTATTTCTTTAGCCGACAAACAAAAATCCACAGATTTTCTTTTAGCCTGTGGCGCTAATATTGAACAAATAAACTGCGTCAGAAAACATCTTTCACAGTTAAAGGGTGGTAAATTAGCTGAACTTGCAGCCCCAGCAGATGTTCACAGCCTTATTTTATCTGATGTGATAGGTGATGATTTAAGTAGTATTGCCAGTGGACCAACGGTTGCAGATAGCAGTACATTTGCACAAGCTATTAGCATCCTTACAAATAAAGCAATATGGGATAAAATACCCGCATCAGTTCAAGGTTTGTTAACAAAAGGGGCGGCTGGAAAAATCAATGAAACCCCAAAGGCTAATGCTGATTTTTTAAAAAACAGCTTTCATACCCTAGTTGCTAGCAACAGTATCAGCCTAAATAGCAGCCTTAAATCAGCAGCAGAATTAAACTATAAAACTGAATTATATAATTCGGCTTTATGTGGTGAAGCAAGTAATATTGCCGAGCAACTGGCTTTATATGCCAAACAAGTGAAAAATAGCAAGCACAAAACAACCGCTATCATAGCGGGTGGAGAATCCACTGTCACCGTTACGGGTAGTGGATTAGGCGGACGAAACCAGGAAATGGCTTTAGCCTTTGCTATCGCTGCAGAAAAACAGAATTTAAGCCGCCACTGGGTGTTTTTAAGTGGCGGTACTGATGGTCAAGATGGGCCAACAGATGCAGCAGGGGGAATTGTTGATTCAAATACTCTCAGCCGAATAAGGCAAAGTAATTTGAATCCAGCTAATTTATTAGCCAATAACGATTCATACACTGCACTAAAAGAATCACAAGATCTGATAATAACAGGGGCAACGGGAACCAATGTTGCAGATTTACAAATATTACTGATCCAACCAGAATAACTAACTTAGGAGATACCATGTTTAAAAATTCCATGTCCATTGCTGGATTTGATGATGAGCTTTTTCAAGCGATGGAAAAAGAGCGTCAACGCCAAGAGGATCATATTGAGCTGATTGCATCAGAAAATTACACCAGTCCGCGTGTTATGGAAGCACAAGGTTCTCAGTTAACTAATAAATATGCCGAAGGCTATCCTGGCAAACGCTATTACGGCGGCTGTGAATTTGTTGATAAAGCTGAACAATTAGCTATTGATCGCCTGAAAGAATTATACGGCGCTGATTATGCCAATGTACAGCCCCACTCTGGCTCACAAGCCAACATGGCTGTTTATATGGCCTTAATCCAGCCAGGCGACACTATTTTAGGTTTAAGCCTTGCTGATGGTGGACATTTAACTCACGGCGCAAGACCTAATTTCTCTGGAAAAATATACAACTCCATTCAATACGGCTTACACCCTAAAACAGGTGAAATTGATTATGACCAAGTTGAAGCTTTAGCACTTGAGCACAAACCTAAAATGATTGTTGCAGGTTTTTCTGCTTACTCTCGTATTTGGGATTGGGAACGGTTTAGAAAAATTGCAGATTTAGTCGGCGCTTACCTATTTGTTGATATGGCTCATGTTGCGGGTTTAGTTGCTGCAGGTTTGTACCCTAATCCAGTACCCTTTGCTGATGTTGTCACCAGTACTACACACAAATCATTACGCGGCCCAAGAGGCGGCTTTATTATTTGTAAAAGCAACCCTGAATTAGAGAAAAAATT
>CAZMQH010000033.1:7437-15846 GCA_964568245.1 uncultured Methylomarinum sp. | reverse complement strand
CAAAAGCAGAATACCTTCACTGTCTCTATAGATTGGATAATGAAACGAGTAGTAAGCTGTCGAGATAGGCGAAGGTTGGAATTTCTTGTGATTATAAAATGTTGGGCACACAAGAACACTTTGCCCAACCTACATAATGTTATTTAGGGCTTTCGTTTATATGCACTGCCTTAATAATCATGGCTAATTCAGTGCGCTGCTTTTTAAGCGGCTCTAGTTCGGCCTCTAGGTTAGCAATACTCTCAGAAACAGCGCCTTTTGATTCACTTATTTTCCTAAGCATTTTTAAGCGGCTTTCAATTTGTTTCTTGTGATCTTTTAGTTGATGCATTAGCGGTGTTAATACGCTATTACTCCATGTTGCGGCATCTCTATGAGCTTTCTGCAGAATGGTGCTTGCTTTAGAAATTAAGGTACTATAAAGCTTATTTACCACCATGCTTTGTTCGGTCATCGTTGTTTTAGCACTACTTCGAAATAGCTCACCTTCTTCAAACACTTGTTCTAATTCAAATTGATATTCTTTGATGGAAAAAAGCTGAGGCTCTATAGGTTTAAATCCGTGCTCATCCTGAAATTTTAAGTGGATGGCTTTAACTAATCTACGAGTCTCATTAGTAATGTCGACAGAATCCTGTAGTAAATCTCTTAGCTCGTCAAACAGTTTGCGAATGTTTTGTTTCATTCCATAAGTCGTTAAACTTTTAGACATGTTCTGCTTGGTTGCAATAATAATAGTGTCAATTCTATCTTTAGAGAATGAGTCTATTAACATCTTTGCTTGTACTGCAAATACCTTGCGACTGGCTTGAAAATTTTCGACATTAGACATGTATGCATTTTGTCTGTCTCGTGTTTCAGCCATCAATTTCCCAGTCATTTCTACATTATCAAAATCAACTTTTTTAAATTCTTCTAACTGCTCGGTAGCATTGGCTAATTTTGTTTTTGTGAAATTAAATGACTCGGTGATTAAAAAGCCAATATCTTTATTAACGGTTTCTATCAGTATGTTGCGACGTTGCTCTAAAATTGAGGTAGATAAGTAATTTTCTAGTTTTGCTAGTCTGCTTCTTTCTAATAAGGCATCATCTGATTTTACTTTAGCCAGTAATGCTTGTTTTGCAGAAACCGGAAAAATAAGGTCTTCACTCAATTTTAAGATAGTCGCGGAGGTTTTAATTTGTTTGGTAATTGATTCTTCATAACCGTCTTCACCCGCAAGGTCGTCCCACATGGAATCAATTTTATTCATTACAACGGCTAATCCTTGCTTTTTGTTTCCCCTGGAGTTACAAACATGGTTTTTCCACATTTCTAAATCACTTTTTGTGACTCCAGTATCGGCAGCCAAAACAAAAATAATAGCTTGAGCACTTGGAAGCATACTTAAAGTAAGCTCTGGTTCCGTTCCTAATGCGTTAAGCCCAGGAGTATCAAGAATAGATAAGCCTTGTTTTAATAAGGGGTGAGGAAAACTGATTTGTGCATGTCGCCAACAAGGTATTTCAACTTTTTCTGGGTCAATGATACCTTGTTCAGCCGCTTCTCGTTCATTCCATAAGCCTAGTTTATCAGCTATATTCTTATCGACTTCTTTGCTGGTAACCAGCTCCTTAAAGGCCTCTTGCATTTGAGTTGGCGAGTCACTATTTAAGTCGATTTGAGTCCAGCTATCAGGCTTTTGCTTATATTCCATTAATGAAATATCTTCTAAACGGCTTTCTATATTTAATAAGCGAATATAACTGCCTTTGGGATCATAAAAAATTTCAGTTGGACACATCGTTGTTCGTCCTGGAGACGAAGGAAGTAAACGAACCCCTGTTTCTGCAAAAAATAAAGCGTTGATTAATTCCGTTTTTCCACGAGAAAATTCTGCGACAAAAGCGAGGGTTACCCTATCGTTTTGCAAGCCATCTAAGATGTTTAAAATGGTGTCGGTACTCTGAGCATCACTCATGCTATATCGAGTACGCCATTCTTGATACATTTCTATTGATTGAATTAATTTTTCACGCCATTGCGCATATTCATGCAACTGATCTTTAAATTCCAAATGGCTCATGTCTAACCTTTAATATACATAGAGTGCTTAGTGCAAATTATTTATTACTGAAATTGGATGAAATAACTATCTTCAAGTGTGTTGAGGATATATTTTTCCCAACACTATTGACTTCCAATTTATCTTTAAACTAATTGTAGACTAAAAATAGAAAATTGAAGGGTTAATTCATTTTTACTGCAAAAACTATATACCGTATTGCACGCGGTAGGTTTTAATAATTTCGAGATGCCCATTATAATCCCCATTTAATTCTAAGAAATCAATGATTTGGGTTAGTGAAACAATTGAAATGACAGGGATGTTAAACTGCTCGCTTACTTCTTGGACGGCAGATTTTTCATTCACACCTTTTTCTTGTCTGTCTAAAGCAATTAATACGCCAGCTGGTGTTGCATTCATCTGTTTTATAATTTCTACAGACTCTCGCACGGAGGTCCCTGCGGTGATCACATCATCAAGGATTAAAACCTTTCCTTGTAGTGGTGTACCCACAATAATGCCGCCTTCGCCATGATCTTTAGCTTCTTTTCGGTTAAAGGCGTAGGGAATGTCTTGCTTAAATTGAGAATAAGCGATAGAGGCTGTGCTGACAAGAGGGATGCCTTTATAAGCAGGACCGTAAAGCATATCAATAGAAAGTTTTGATTCAATTAATGTTTGTGCATAAAACTGACCTAACTTGCCTAACATCGCCCCAGTATTAAACAAGCCAGTATTAAAAAAATAAGGACTTGTTCTTCCAGATTTTAATTTAAACTCACCAAATTTCAATACACCACAGTCTATTGCATATTGAATAAATTCTTTTTGATAGTCGAGCATGCTATTGTTTTCCAAGCTTTAATAAAGGTTGTTGATTTTACTATTTTATTAATAAATTAGGGCATAAATTTTTCTAAAATGTGATCTAGAAAGTCCCAGCCTTTTTCTGAACAAAGGTATTGTTCATTTTTTTTGATCAGTAAACCTTGTGCTAAGCAATCTGATAAAGCCGGTTGTAATGAGTCAACTGATAGTCCTGTCATTAATTGATAGTGATTTAAATTAAACCCCGCTTTTAAGCGTAATTGATTCATCATATATTCCAGAGCTAGGTCTTCGGTAGCAATACTCTTAACTATGGTGTGATTATTTTTAAGGTATTGCTCAGGGCTTTTATGTTTTGTGGTTCGGACTCTGTTTTTAGACTGAGAATGGCTTAGCTTTCCATGCGCCCCCGCTCCTATGCCCAAATAATCACCGAATTGCCAGTAGTTTAGATTATGTTGGCATTGAGCTCCCTTTTTAGCATAAGCTGAAATTTCATATTGTATATAGCCTTCATCGGCTAATACTTGTTGGGCCTTGGTCTGCCCTGCATAAATATGGTCACTTTCTGGTAATCGAGGGGGGAATTTATGGAAGTATGTATTGGGTTCTAGAGTAAGTTGATAAAAAGAAATATGACTTGGCTGTAACTTAATTGCTGTTTGTACGTCATTGAGCATTTCACTATGCGTTTGCTCGGGTAGGCCAAACATTAAATCAAGATTGAAATTATCAAACCCTGCTTTATGCGCTATTTCAACAGCGGCTAGCGCTTCTTCAGCCGAATGAACTCTTCCCAGTTTTTTTAAATGCTTATTATTAAAACTTTGAATGCCAATAGACAAACGATTGATCCCTATCCTTCTGTAGTCAGCAAATTTTTGACTTTCAAATGTGCTTGGGTTGGCTTCTAAGGTGATTTCTATATTTTCTTGCAAAGGAATTAATTTAGCAATGCCTTTTAAAAGGGTATCAAAGCTTTCCGCAGAAAATAAACTGGGTGTTCCACCACCAATAAAAATACTACTCATACTTGTTGGGGTTTTAAGTAACTTTAGGTCTTGAGATAAATCACTTAACAGTGCTTCAATATACTTTTTTTCAGGTGTATCGCCAGTAACCGCATGTGAGTTGAAGTCACAATAAGGGCACTTTTTTATGCACCAAGGGATGTGGATATATAAGCCTAGGGAATTCAAAATTCACTCACAAAAGGTTCTTCAATCACAGGATTGCTTAGTGCACCAATGTTTTCTATTTCAATTTTTGCGGTCTGCCCTGGTTTCATATAGCCTCTAGGTTTCATTTTTACCCCAACGCCACTGGGTGTGCCTGTAGAAATAACATCGCCAGGCTCTAAGGTCATCGCCTTAGTTAAATAGGCTATCATTTCATAGCAATTAAAAATCATATTTTTGGTATTTGAATCTTGGCGTAACTCATCATCAATCCAGGTTTTTAAATTTAAATTATGTGGGTCAGTGATTTCATCAGCAGTGACCAACCAAGGTCCCATCGGTCCATGAGTATCAAAAGATTTTCCAAGCATCCAAGTGGGGGAACGTATTTGCCAATCACGGACAGAGACATCATTCACAATGGTATATCCAGCGATGACTTGATGGGCGTGTTCAACTGGAACATTTTTACAGCGCTTGCCAATCACAAAAGCTAATTCACCTTCGTAATCTACTTTTTCAGAAACAATGGGGCGATGAATAGCGTCGCCAGTAGCAATAACACAGCTACTTTGCTTGGTGAAAAAAGTGGGGTATTCTGGCTTTTCTAACTTAGTTTCAGCAATATGATCTGCATAATTTAAACTGATCCCTAAAAATTTTCCAGGTCTTGGTATTGGGGCTTGTAATTTAACCTCAGGCAACGGGATCCGATGGTCACCACTATCAATGAGTGCTTGCATCGCTTGTTTAGCTGTATTTCCAGCCGTTAGAAAAGCAATCATATCATTGGGAATATTGTTACTCTTTGTACTATTAACAACTTCATCACCTATAACCGCGCCTATATTGGTGATGTTTTGGTAACTAAATGTAATTAATTTCATAAATTTAATTTAAATCTTAGTGACCTTATATAAGGCAACTCACTATTAATACGTGTAAAAAAAGATATAATACTAGGAATTGGCCAACCAAAAAACAATAGAACAAAGTGTAAGCCGTAATGACACCCGAACAATTCAAGCAATACGCCCAACAGGGCTATAACCGAATCCCTATTAGCCGAGAAGTTCTGGCTGATTTGGATACCCCATTAAGTGCCTATCTTAAACTAGCGGATGGCGCATACTCGTATTTATTTGAATCTGTACATGGTGGAGAACAATGGGGGCGTTATTCTATTATTGGCTTACCTTGTAAAACTATTGTTAAGATTACAGGGCAAGAAATTACTTTAAAAAAAGAAGGTGAAATACTGGAACGTATCAATCACCCTCAGCCTTTGGTTTGGATTGAAGAGTTTAGGCAACGGTATAAAGTTCCCTATATTGAAGACCTACCTCGTTTTAATGGCGGCTTAGTCGGTTATTTTGGTTACGAGACCGTGGGTTATATCGAGCCTAAATTAAAATCAACGGGGAAAGAAGACCCTATTGGCACACCTGATATCTTACTGATGGTCTCAGAAGAAATGCTGGTTTTTGATAACCTGTCAGGGAAGGTGTTATTGCTGACGCATGCGGATCCTGCAGAAGATAATGCTTATGATAATGCGATCAGCAGACTCAGTAAGCGTATTACTGATTTAAGAAAGTTAACCGCACAAACTGAGCAACATACCGCGCCTAAACAAGTGGATGAGGCTGATTTTATTTCAGGATTCACTCAACAAGGTTTTGAAGCGGCGGTTTTAAAAGCTAAAGAATATATTGTTGCTGGTGATGTCATGCAAGTGGTGCTATCTCAGCGCATGTCAATTCCCTATTCGGCTAGTCCACTTAATTTATATAGAGCCTTGCGTTGTTTAAACCCTTCGCCTTATATGTATTATTTGAATTTGGATGACTTTCATATTGTCGGTTCTTCACCAGAAATTTTAGTGCGTTTAGAAGATAATACTGTGACTGTTCGCCCTATTGCGGGAACTCGCCCACGAGGTGAAACACCTGAGCAAGATAAAGCACTAGAAGAGGAATTGCTAGCGGACCCTAAAGAACTAGCTGAACATCTTATGCTTATCGATTTAGGGCGAAACGATGCAGGCAGAGTGGCTAAAATTGGGACGGTTAAACTGACTGATAAAATGATTATTGAACGCTATTCGCATGTGATGCATATCGTGTCTAATGTGGTGGCTGATCTGCAAGAGGGTAAAGATGCTTTTGATGTGTTGGCTGCAACGTTTCCTGCAGGGACAGTGAGTGGCGCGCCTAAGATTAGGGCGATGGAAATTATTGATGAATTAGAGCCTGTTAAACGAGGGGTATATGCTGGGGCTGTTGGATATATTTCTTGGTCAGGTAATTTAGATACTGCGATTGCCATTAGAACGGCTGTGATAAAAGATAAAATCCTGCATATACAGGCAGGGGCAGGTATTGTTTATGATTCAATTCCTAGAAATGAATGGGATGAAACGATGAATAAAGGGCGTGCGGTTTTCCGTGCAGTGGCCATGGCTGAAGCTGGGCTAGAAGGAGAAAAATCATGAGTGTAAAAGTGGTCATGCTCGATAATTACGACTCCTTTACTTATAACTTGGTGCAGTATTTTGGTGAGTTGGGCGCAGAGGTAACCGTTGTCAGAAATGATGAAGTAACGGTTGATGATATTGCTGCTTTGTCCCCTGATAAAATTGTAATATCTCCAGGCCCTTGTACCCCCAAAGAAGCAGGGATTTCAGTGGGTACTATTTTAAAATTTGCTGGCAAACTGCCTATTTTAGGTGTTTGTTTAGGCCATCAAAGTATTGGTCATGCCTTTGGTGGCAATATTGTGCATGCGAAAAGTATTATGCACGGAAAAACATCTCCAGTTTATCATCATGACTCAGGCGTTTTTAGAGGTTTAAACAATCCTTTTATTGCCACTCGCTATCATTCTTTAGTAATTGATCAGCAAACACTGCCCGACTGTTTAGAAGTTACCGCATGGACTCAAGATGAGTTGGGCAATATTGATGAAATTATGGGAGTTCGCCATAAAGAACTTGATATTGAAGGCGTACAATTCCATCCAGAATCTATTTTGACCGAACATGGCCATGATATGTTGCGTAACTTTTTAATGGGTTAATCTTTGAGATGAAAATACAACAAGCTCTGAATAAGTTACTTGATAAGCAAGACCTAAGTTCTGCTGAAATGCGTGATGTGATGCAACTGATTATGAGTGGCGGCGCGACAGATGCTCAAATTGGTGGCTTTCTTATTGCTTTGCGCTGTAAAGGTGAAACGGTTGATGAAATAACAGCGGCGGCGGCTGTTATGCGAGAATTGGCTAGTAAAGTCGCAGTTTCTGGTGAGCATGTTATCGATACCTGTGGTACTGGCGGCGATGGCGCCAACACCTTTAATATTTCAACCACTTGTGCTTTTGTGGTGGCCGCTGCAGGAGGGCAGGTTGCTAAGCATGGTAATCGATCTGTTTCCAGTAGCTCGGGTAGTGCCGACGTATTAGAAGTGGCTGGTGTTAATCTTGATTTGTCTGCCGAGCAAGTCGCACAATCAGTGGATGAAATTGGGGTTGGTTTTTTGTTTGCTCCCAAACATCATGGAGCGATGAAATATGCGATTGGACCTAGAAAAGAAATGGGAGTTAGAACCCTATTCAATTTATTAGGTCCTTTATCAAACCCGGCCGAGACAGCTAATCAATTAATTGGTGTTTTTTCTTCAGACTGGGTAGAACCATTAGCCCAAGTGTTAAAGAGACTGGGAAGTCAGCATGTATTAATAGTAAATGCTGAAGATGGTTTGGATGAAATCAGCATTGCTTCAGCATCTAATATTGCAGAATTAAAAGAGGGTGTAGTTTCTACTTATCAAATAACCCCAGAACAATTTGGTGTACAACGCTCCAGCCTAGAAACATTGGCTGTTGATGGAGCTGAGTCTAGCTTAGTTATGCTTAAATCAGTATTAAATAACCAAGCAGGCGCAGCAAAAGATATTGTGATCTTAAATGCAGGTGCTGCTATTTATGCAGCAAATTTAACAATAGCACTTGAGGCTGGAATAAAAAAAGCGCAGCAAGTGATTGAAAGTGGTGCTGCCCTAGAAAAATTTAATGCTTTAATTGCTTTTTCAAATAAAAAATAGAATTGCACTCATTATTAACCCAATCCAACCAGTGTTTTGTATATAGCCAGATACTAAGGGATATACACCGCGCGGAGTATATTTAATTTAACAGAAATATTGTAGGAGCGTCCGCCCTCGGCGCGATTTATTAGAGAAAAGAACCTTATTTTATTCGCGCCGAGGCCGGACGCTCCAACAAGCGATTATTAATCTAACAAATTTTATAAAATGACCGATACCCCAGATATTCTAAAAAAAATCCTTGATA
>CAZMQH010000033.1:0-7337 GCA_964568245.1 uncultured Methylomarinum sp. | reverse complement strand
AGCCCATTCCCCAATATTTGATAATTAGGCTATTATTAAATATCCTACTACACGATAATTTAATTCCCTTTGAATTTTTTAGACTCCCTTCATATCCCTATAGATGCGCTCGATAAAAGTTATAACTTTTATTTGGTTTTATTGTCTATTATCATTGCAATTGTTTCGGCGTATACAGTATTCGGGACTACAGAACGAATCAAAGCAAGTGCAACTCGACTAGAAGGCGTTCTTTGGGTTTCATTTGGCGCTATTTTAATGGGAATTGGTATTTGGGCAGTGCACTTTATTGGCTCTTTGGCTCTGCAGTTACCGGTATCTGTTTCATATAACCTGACTATTACCTTAATATCGGTTATACCTTCAATTTTAGCCAGTAGTGCTGCTTTGTGGCTAATGAGCCAGGTTGAATATAGCTTTAAATGCTTATTGTTTTGTGGTTTTTTATTGGGAGCGGGTGTTGGAGCTATGCATTATACAGGCATGGCTGCAATGGAGATTAATGCCAGTATGTTTTACTTGCGACCTGTTTTTATTTTATCGCTAGTGGTTGCCGTGACCTTGGCAACGGTAGCCTTAAAAATCCAGTGTGAAGCAACACAGAATGCGGAATATCAATTTGCAAATAAAAAACAGAGCCTTAGTGCATTAGTCATGGGCTGTGCGGTTTCTGGAATGCATTATACTGCGATGTATGCCACTGTTTTTATCCCTACTCATAAAGATAATCCGTTAGGTGTAGGGATAGATGCGACTGTTTTATTGATTATGGTTAGTCTGGCGGTGATATTAGTGTTAATGCTAGCATTAGTTGTTCCTCATATGCTGCGATTTAAAAAAATGATACATACACTGCAAAAGAATGAAGAAGATCTAAAAATTGCGGCTATTGCTTTCGAAACTCATGAAGCAATACTGATTACAGATATTGATACTAATATAATTCGTATCAATCAAGCTTTTACTCGAATTACAGGCTATACAGAAGCAGATATTTTGGGGGAAACACCAAAAATATTAAGTTCAGGAAAACACGATGCCTTTTTCTATAAGACTTTTTGGGAAAGTATAAATAACGAAGGAAAATGGAGTGGTGAAGTATGGAACAGGCATAAAAATGGAGAGATTTATCCTGAGTGGCAAACTATTTCCGCCATTCGTAATGACAACGGCAAAACTACACATTACATTTCATTTTTTTCTGATATTACAGAATTTAAATTAGCGGAAAAAGAAATTGAAAAATTAGCATTTTATGATCCATTAACCGATTTACCTAACAGGCGACTACTACATGAACGCTTAGAGCATGAACTTAAAATTGCTGCTCGGTATCATCGAGCGGGTATATTGTTTTTTCTTGATCTAGACAGGTTTAAGTATATTAATGATTCCCTGGGCCACTCTGTAGGCGACTTGTTACTTATTGAGGCTGCACAAAGGTTGCGGTCTTTATTGAGAGATACTGATACAGCAGTTCGACTAGGGGGGGATGAGTTTATTATTCTAATCAGTGCACAAGATGGTGTTCAGTCCGATGTGTTAGAGCAATCTAATGTTATTGCAGAAAAAATAATTAATGAAATTAATCGACCTTTTTTAATTAATGGGCATGAATTATTTGTTTCTACTAGTATAGGTATTACTATTTATACTGGTATAGATGAAACAGTTGATACCTTGCTAAAAAGAGCTGATACAGCAATGTATAAGGCTAAGGAAGCAGGACGGAATACTTTTCAATTCTATCAAGAAAGTATGCAAGAAGTGGCTGATGCTCGATTGAATATAGAAAGGCATTTACGCAATGCAGAGGCCAAAAATGAATTCACTCTTCATTATCAACCACAGTTATCGGCAAGTAATGAAATAGTCGGGGCAGAGGCATTAATTCGTTGGAATAATAGTGAGTTAGGGAACGTTTCCCCTGTTGATTTTATTCCGATTGCCGAAGAGTGTGGTGTTATTATTTCTATTGGGTATTGGGTTATTGAAACCGTTTGTGAGCAAATTAAAGGTTGGGAGCAACAAGGTGTTCATATTCCACATATTGCAATTAATATTAGTGCTAAGCAATTTCATCAGCATGATTTTGTTTCAAATCTTATTTATATTGTTTATGAGCAAAATATAGTCCCCAATAAGATTCTATTAGAGATTACAGAAGGTGTTTTTTTAGGTAATTTGGAAGAAGCTATCGATAAAATGAATGTTTTAAAACAAAATGGATTTAGTTTTGCAATTGATGATTTTGGAACAGGTTACTCTTCGCTGACTTACCTAAAAAGATTGCCGTTTGATCAGCTTAAAATTGATCAATCTTTTGTACGAGGGTTGATTGATAATAAGGCTGATGCCGCGATTGTAAAAGCCATCGTTGTTATGGCTAAAAGTATGGGCTTAAACTTGATAGCAGAGGGTGTGGAAACATATGAGCATTTAGCTTATTTGTCCGGGTATGGCTGTCATTATTATCAAGGGTATTACTTTAGCAAGCCTTTAACAGCTGAAAAAATGGTGGATTATATTAAAAGCCATCATCAATCCAGTTTATGATAGCCGTTTTATCCGTTAATCTAATAAGGAGTCAAGTCCAGACTCTAAAGCCATTATATCGCCCAGTTTTTCTTTAAAAAATAGTTCAGGAAATCCCAAGAATTCAATGATTTCAGGAGGGATAAGAGGTAATGTTTCCTCTTCTGTCATTTGAGCTGCATTGCAAATGCTGAGCTGTCTGGCAATATACACAGAGCATGCAATTTTAGATGTTGGATCTGCAAGTAGTGGGTCAGCACATTGATATATAGGAAGGGTTAACTCATCAGAAAACTTCCAGCGTTTACAGAGCTCAGCAGAAACTTCCTGACTGGTAAAGCCCAGGTGCATTTTTTCTAAAAAAGGACGTGAATCCCCTCCTTCATTAATGAGATGTTCAATTTTTGACGATTCGGTAGGCAGACCTAAATGGATTAAAATGATGCCTAAACTACTTAAGAGCCCTGCTGTAAATGCAATGTCGGTATTACAGCCGCTTGCATTTGCTAGCCATCGAGCATAAGTTGCGGTAGAAAAACTATCAAGCCAGAAATGTTTAATATCAAAGTTTTTAATTGTAGGGACTGAGCTCACAATACCTGAAGCAATAACCAGTGTTTTTAGTTTTACCATACCTAATAAGATAACGGCTTCTTCAATAGTGGAGATTTTATTGGCTAAGCCAAAGCTAGCAGAATTTACAATGCGCAAAACTTTGAACGATATAATTTGCTCTTTTTCTACATTTTTTGCAACTTCCTTCAGGTCTATCTCTGGGTCATTTAATTGATTAATAAGTGTGCGAATAACTTCAGCAATTTGGGGGATATGGTTGATTTCAGCAAATAATTTATTAATTTTTGTCGACATATAGGATTACCTTATTTTTTTGTTATTCTAGCTGTTTTATTTAGAAAGTGTAAAATATTCAAACCAGATGAAAATTAGCATCGGTTGATTTGGTTTTTTTTAGCTTAAAAAGTAAAAAGGCACCATTATCGCGCTTTTTATTTTATTTTTAATTTTGGTGCATTTGACAAATAGTTAGAAATTATGAGTTAAATGAAGCTCTGCTACATTTTGCATGCTAAAATTACAGTTTTTTAAATCATCAATCAAGAGAGCAAAATGAAAGCAAATATTGGATTAATCGGTCTTGCTGTAATGGGGCAAAATCTGGTCCTTAATATGAACGACAACGGCTATAAAGTAGCGGTTTTTAATCGTACTACCAGTAAAGTTGATGATTTCCTAGCAGGGCCGGCTAAAGGCACTGATGTTGTTGGCACGCAGTCTCTTGAAGAGCTAGTAGAAAGTCTAGAAGCTCCACGTAAAGTCATGCTAATGGTTAAGGCTGGGGACGTGGTTGATCTTTGGATTGAGAAGTTAATTCCTCTATTATCAAAAGGCGACATCATTATTGATGGCGGAAACTCACTTTATACGGATTCAAATCGTCGCACAGATTATTTGACAGAAAAAGGGTTATTATTCATTGGTACAGGTGTTTCAGGTGGTGAAGAAGGCGCAAGACATGGACCTTCCATTATGCCAGGTGGTAACAAAGCCGCATGGGAAGCAGTCAAACCTATTTTTCAAGCAATCAGTGCAAAAGTTGATGGCGCTCCTTGTTGTGAATGGGTGGGTGATAATGGCGGTGGCCACTATGTCAAAATGGTGCATAACGGTATTGAATATGGCGATATGCAGCTAATTTGTGAAGCTTATCAGTTAATGCGTGAAGGATTAGATTTATCCGTTGATGAAATTCAAGCTGTTTTCGCAAAATGGAATACAGGCGTATTAGATTCATACCTTATTGACATTACTACTAATATTCTGGCTTATAAAGATGAAAATGGTGAGCCGTTAGTTGATTCTATTTTAGATACCGCAGGCCAAAAAGGCACAGGCAAATGGACTGGGATTAATGCTTTAGATATGGGCATCCCTTTAACATTAATTGCTGAATCAGTGTTTGCGCGATGTCTATCTGCACAAAAAGATCAGCGTGTTAAAGCAGCAGAATTGTTACCTAAGAATCCTACGCCATTCACAGGTGATAAAGAAAAAATGATTCAAGCGATTCATGATGCTTTATATGCGTCTAAAATCATTTCTTACGCACAAGGCTTTCAACTAATGCGTGAAGCCGCTAAAGAATATGACTGGACACTTAATTATGGTGATATCGCACTTATGTGGCGTGGTGGTTGTATTATTCGCAGTCAATTTTTAAGTGATATTAAACTAGCTTACGAAGCAGATCCAGAGTTAGATAATCTATTATTAGCCAGCTTCTTTTCAGATGCGATGGCTAAGGCTGATGCAGGTTGGCGTAAAGCTGTTATTGCTGGTATTGAGTTGAATGTTCCAACACCCACATTCTCATCAGCATTAGCTTATTTTGATGGCTACCGTACAGCACGTTTACCTGCTAACTTACTGCAAGCTCAACGTGATTACTTTGGTGCCCATACTTATGAACGTACTGATAAGCCTCGTGGTGAATTTTTCCATACTGATTGGACTGGACACGGCGGTAATGTTTCATCATCTACTTACAACGTATAAGGGACTTTATGAAAGCTGAAGCTTGTACTTATATTATTTACGGCGCGACAGGGAATTTGTCGCGGATTAAATTAATGCCTGCTTTGTATCATTTGGATGTTGAAAACTTATTACCCGAAGGCACTAAAATAGTGGCAATGGGACGACGAGATTGGGATCAACAAAAATGGCAAGCCGAAGTGCGTGACATGATTGGTGCTAAAGCACGTGATGGCGTAGATGAAACAATTTTTAAGCGTTTTTGTGAACGCATGTATTACCATAAAGGTGATATTAAAAAAGAACAATGCTATAACGCTTTAGTAGCAAAAATAAATGATGCGAGTTTTCCTCAAAATAAAGCCATTTATTTATCAGTAAGTCCGTCTGATTTTGGCTGTATTGTCGAGTTATTAAGTAATGTTGGCTTATTAAAAGAAGATGCGGGCTGGAGCAGAGTTGTTATCGAAAAACCTTTTGGTTATGACTTACAAAGTGCGCAATCCTTGCAACGACGTATTGGTAAATATCTAAGAGAAGATCAAATCTATCGAATTGATCATTATCTAGGCAAAGGTACAGTGCAAAACTTATTGGTTTATCGTTTTGCCAACACCATGCTGGAACCACTATGGAATCGTAATTATATTGATCATATTCAAATTACTCACTCAGAAGAGTTTGGCATTGGAACTAGAGCTCAATATTACGACACCTCTGGTGCAACTCGTGATATGTTACAAAGTCATTTACTACAATTGATGACTTTGGTGACCATGGAACCTCCTGCATCAATGGAAGCTGAATCCTTGCGGGATGAAAAAGTTAAGGTTCTAAAATCGGTCCGTCCAATTCCTAAAGAGGCAGTTAATGCGCATGCGTTCCGTGCTCAATATTCCAGTGGCAATGTCAATGGTGAAAAAGTAAAGGGTTACTTACAAGAAGGTAATGTACCTGCTGATAGTGTGACGGAAACCTATGCCGCATTAAAGTTGTACATTGATAACTGGCGCTGGAAAGATGTGCCTATTTATTTGCGGACAGGTAAACGGATGGCGAAAAGCCAATCTACTATTTCTATCTGTTTTAAACAGCCACCCTTACAGTTCTTCCGTGATACTCAGGTAAAATGTGATGAGCCTAACTGGTTATTATTGGGCATTCAGCCTGATGAATGTATCAGGATGGAAATGACAGTTAAAGAGCCTGGTTTAGAAATGAGCACGCGATTGACCAGTCTAGATGCCAGTTACCGAAATGAAGATGAGCACCATACCGATGCTTATGAAGATTTATTACTTGATGTAATTGAGGGTGACCGGTCTTTGTTTTTGCGTGCAGATGAAGTGGAATGTGCATGGAAAATTGTAGATCCTATTTTACAAAAATGGTCAGAAGAACGTGATTATATTGCGACTTACCCTGCAGGATCATGGGGTCCAGAAGAATCTCGGCGCTTATTCGATAAAGAAAAACAATATTGGCGCCATTCACTAACCCCTAAGGATCAAACAGAATGCAAATAATTAATCAATGGCATCAATTTGATACCGCTGCAGAAGTTGCCGATGAAGTACTCGCGCAAATATTGCAAAGTGCAGAGAAGGCAATCGCTGAAACAGGAAGTTTTAAACTGGTTTTAGCGGGTGGCAGTACACCTGAGAAAATCTATCAACAATTAGTCAGTGCTAAAACAGACTGGTCAAAATGGATGATTTATTACGGTGACGAACGTTGCTTAGCTGCGGATGATAAAGATAGAAACAGCATGATGGCTGCCAACGCTTTATTGTCTAAAGTCGCCATTCCTGCAGAAAATGTTTTTACCATGCCCACAGAATTGGGTGCGGTAGAAGCAGCGGTAAAATATCGTAAAGTGATTGCAGATGTAGATCAATTTGATTTGGTTCTATTAGGTATGGGCGAAGATGGACATACAGCCAGTTTATTTCCAGGTCATGTAAATGCCAGTGAAGAAACGGTGCATGAAGTTTACAACTCCCCCAAACCTCCTTCTGACAGAATCTCTTTAAGTGCAAAAACTTTAGCCAGTACCAAGCAATGCTTTTTTATTGTCACAGGCGCATCAAAAGTTGATCCAGTAAAACAATGGAAGCAAGGGGCTTGCCTGCCTGTTGCGACTATTGCACCAGCTACTGGAGTCGATATTTATATTGATAATGCAGCTATTGCTTAAATCTCCCTTTGTAGAGCGGACTTCAGTCCGCCCTACAATATTTATTTCACAC
>CAZMQH010000032.1:14074-15979 GCA_964568245.1 uncultured Methylomarinum sp. | reverse complement strand
AAATTAGATAAAACTTCTTTTGCTGAGACCTTAACAACTGATGCAGCATAGGCTTGAGATAAAAGCACGCCTCCACCCAAGTAGCTTAAAATTGAAAAAAATAAAATAAAATAAATTTTATGAACCATAATAGTATGTGATTCTAAAGGTTTTAGCAGCTTTTGTAAAAAACTAGATACATAATCGTTAAGATGCAAAGTAGTTTTGATTTTATATCAAAAAACCTAGTAAAATTATCATTCTTTCAAACAACTTTAAAGTAACACAAGGAAATTATTAATGAAAGTAACAGTGTTTGGCTCTGGCTATGTTGGCCTAGTAACAGGTGTATGTTTAGCAGAAGTAGGTAACGACGTTATCTGTGTTGACGTGGATCAAAATAAAATAGATGAACTGCTTAAAGGTAATATACCTATTTTCGAGCCTGGTTTAGATGCAATGGTTAAGGAGAATCAAGTAGCAGGTAGATTACACTTTACAACTGATGCCAAAGAAGCCGTAGAGCATGGCACTTTTCAATTCATAGCAGTTGGTACGCCTCCAGATGAAGATGGCTCAGCTGATCTGCAATATGTGTTAGCGGTTGCAGAAACAATCGCTACCTATATGGATGAATATAAAGTAGTGATTAATAAATCTACCGTACCCGTTGGAACAGCAGATAAAGTTACCGCAAAAATAAAGCAAACACTGGAAAAAAGGGATGCGGTTATAGAGTTTGATGTAGTGTCTAACCCAGAGTTCCTTAAAGAAGGCTCAGCAATTGACGATTTTATGAAGCCTGATCGGATTATAGTAGGGACGGATAACCCAAGAACAACAGAGTTACTAAAAGCTTTATATGCACCGTTTAACCGTAATCACGAGCGCGTTATATCAATGGATATAAAGTCAGCTGAACTGACTAAATATGCAGCTAATGCCATGTTAGCAACAAAAATTAGTTTTATGAATGAATTATCTAACTTAGCTGAATTGTTAGGTGCTGATATAGAGAAAGTTAGAAATGGTATTGGTTCTGATAGCCGCATAGGTTACTCATTTATCTATCCAGGTTGTGGCTATGGTGGATCCTGTTTTCCTAAAGATGTAAAAGCCTTAGAAAGAACCGCAAAACAGGTTGGCTATAATGCAGAATTATTAACGGCGGTAGAAAATGTAAATAATCGCCAAAAACAAGTACTTGTTCATAAAGTGTTAAGGCATTATCAGGATAATATTCAAGGTAAAACATTTGCATTATGGGGGTTGGCTTTTAAACCTAAAACTGATGATATGCGTGAAGCACCGAGTCGTGTTGTCATTGAAGCGCTTATTGATGCTGGTGCAAATGTACAAGCTTTTGATCCAGAAGCAATGGAGGAAACAGCCCGTATTTATGGCGATAAAAAAGGCTTAAAATTAGTGGGTTCCATGAATGAAGCACTAGAAAATGCTGATGCATTAATTGTCGTAACTGAATGGAAAACCTTCCAGAGTCCTGATTTTGATATGTTAAAGCAGAAGCTAAGCGATGCCGTTATCTTTGATGGCCGAAACCTTTACCAGCCAGAGGTTTTGGAAGAGAAAGGAATCGCTTATTATGCAATAGGGCGCGGTCGAACGGCTTAAAAAGTAGATTTTTATTTAAAAATATGGTTTAGTAGTTAGAATAAGTTAATAAAATTTGAGTAGGTGTTGTTATGAGTGATAAAGAGCAAGAGAGTATAGAGGGTGTGAAGGATAATCATACTAATATTGATAAGTCTAAACGGAAGTTTTCTAAGGCAGGAATGGCAGCGCCTGTTATTATAACCTTAGCGAGTAGACCTGCATGGGGAAATGCGAATACTCAATGTCAAATATCAGGGTTTAACTCATTAGCTGTCGCGGGTAATCAAGTGTCAGGTGTTACATACGATCCTA
>CAZMQH010000032.1:10660-13974 GCA_964568245.1 uncultured Methylomarinum sp. | reverse complement strand
GAAAATATTCCCAATGCTATGATGGATCAATGTTTTGCTGATCGATGTTTTGATGAAAAAATAATACGCCAAAATTTCACACCTGTAGATGAACAGCTAATGACAGATTGTATAAATAGTTTTGTAAAAATGGATTTATTAGAAAAAGTTGAAAATTAATAATAGGGATATAAGCCATGCGTTAAAATCTTCGGGTTTAGTTCTTGATATTGGTTTTTTTAAATTTAATATTTGCTCATCACTCCAGTCAATAGAAGAAACTATTTCTACGCTATATTGTGACTATGTGCGTGCCGAATACGACAATATCGATGAACTTGTTGATTTTCATGTACGGGTAAGAAAAGTTAAGCGATTTTTATCAGCGCCATATTTTAATAGGCAGGCTCAGTTTTTTCTGGATAATACAGCCCCTTTTACGCCATTACCGATTCAACATGCCCCCGCTATTATCGAATGGGGCATGAATTGGTGTGTTTCAAGTCAGCTCAATACACATTTAATTGTTCATGCCGCAGTGATTGAAAAAAATGGTTTTGCTGCCGTTATGCCAGCACCTCCAGGGTCAGGAAAAAGTACATTAACAGCTTCTTTAATTCAGGAAGGGTGGCGGCTTCTATCTGATGAACTCACTTTGATTCAGCTTGATACTCATCGGGTTTCTCCTTTTCCGCGTCCTGTCAGTTTAAAAAATGAATCCATTAGTGTCATTAAAAATAGGTACCCTAATGTTGTTTTTGGTCCCGTGTCATCTGATACGGCTAAGGGCACTGTTTGTCATATTCGTCCTCCTGCGTTGAGTGTAAAAAACCAACATGTTGACTGTCCTGTTGGCTGGATTATTTTTCCAAAATACCAAATAGATGCTGAAACTGAGTTTTTGTCAATTAGTAAAGCACAAACCCTCATGAGTGTTGCAGAGAATTCTTTTAATTATAGTGTTTTGGGGAAGATGGGGTTTGAAGCCTTAAAGAATGTTGTTGCGACTGCTGACTGTTATCAATTTAAATATAGTAACCTTGATGAAGCGATTAATGTTTTTTCTAAATTAGAGTTTCCTAAATGAAACTTCCAATCCTTAGTCAGGTTTTCAATGGACAAGTCGCAATATCTGATTTAACAATTAATCAATGGGATTTATTATTAAGGCAGGCAAGAAATGCTATGTTGATGGCAAAACTTTATTATTTGGTAGAGAGTAAACAGTTACTTAATGATATTCCCGCTACTGCGCTTCGCTATTTAAAGTCTGCAAAAACACATTCAGATAAACAATTAAATGATTTATTCTGGGAAATTAGACAGTTAAAAAAAATTTCTAGAAAACTTAAGTACCCTTTGATTTTATTAAAAGGTGCAGCCTATGCGATGAGTGATAAGAGAGCTTCAATAGGTCGTATTTTTTCTGATATTGATTTGTTAGTTGCGCATAACAATATTGCCAATACTGAATCCCAGCTAATGATTAATGGTTGGGTTTCATCAAAACTTGATGAATATGATCAACGGTATTACCGAAAATGGATGCATGAAATTCCTGCAATGAGGCATATGTTTCGTGGGAGTGTTATTGATTTACATCATAATATATTGCCAAAGACAGTAAAGAACTGCCCGAATGCCCAATTATTATTAGCAGAGTCTGAGCTGCTTACTGAGCATGAAGGTATAGGGGTTTTATCTTCTATTGACATGATTATTCATAGTGCCACTCATTTATTTTATGATGGAGAGTTAGAGCATGGTTGTCGAGATATTATTGATTTATATGATTTATTGAATCAGTTTATCGAAGAGGGTGGAAAACTTGATGATTTAGTTATGCGGGCAAATAAATTAAATCTACAAAATCCCGTCTATTATGCACTTCATTATGTCTATTTAATTTTACATTTCCCAGTTCCTAAAGAAACTATTAATAAATTAGAGGGTAATGTCCCTAAAGGTTTAATGGTTTACATTATGGACTTTCTATTTATGAGAGCTTTAATGCCAGATCATACAAGCTGTAATGACTCATGGAGTGGTATAGCTCGTTGGATATTATATGTACGTTCTCATTGGTTACGTATGCCTCTGTATCAGCTTATTCCCCATTTGCTTAGAAAAAGCTATAGGCGAGTAAAAGGAGAGGATACTCATTAGCCTACACGATTACCCCCGCACCTATCTATTTTACTCATATTTTATGCTATGCCTATACCTTTAATAGTCCACATCATCTACCGCTTCGATATCGGAGGTTTGGAAAGCGTATTAGTCAATATGATTAATACCATGCCTGAACAATCCTATCGTCATGTCATCATCTCTTTAACTGAGTCCAGTGAATTTGAAAAACGTATTAATCGTGATGACGTAGAGGTTATTTGTCTGCATAAGCAAGCAGGTAATGATCCTAAAATTCATTTAAAAATCTGGCAATTATTACGCAAGTTAAAACCTGTTTGTACGCATACTTATAATATTGCAACGCTTGAATACAATGCTATTTCTTTTTTAGCGGGTGTTAAAAAAAGGATTCATGCCGAACATGGTCGTGATATTTACGATTTAGATGGCAGTAATAAGAAATATCAATATCTTAGGCGAATAATTAACCCTTTTGTTTCTAAATGGATCCCTGTCTCTAAAGAATTGGCTGATTGGTTGGTTGATATTGTTAAATTGCCTAAAGCTAAAGTTAATTTGATTTATAATGGCATTGATTTAGATTTATACATTCCCAAAGTACATAAACAAAACACACAGTGTGTTGTTGGTACCGTGGGTAGAATGGCAGCCGTTAAAGATCAATTAACTTTAATCAAAGCCGCACAAATTTTAATAACAGAATTTCCAGAACTAAAACAGAGGCTTTGTGTTATTTTGGTAGGTGATGGGGAATTGTATTCTTCAATAGAAAATTATATTGTTGAGCATTCATTACAGGATAATATCGAGTTGTTTGGTGCTAGGAATGATGTTGCCAACATATTGCATGAATTTGATGTTTTTGTACTACCTTCGTTAGCCGAGGGCATCCCGCTTACTATATTAGAAGCAATGGCGACAGCACTTCCCGTTATTTCATCAAAAGTGGGCGGGGTTCCAGAACTTATTAAGGAAGGTAAGCAAGGTTATTTAATACAGCCTCAAGATAGTTATGATTTAGCTAATAAAATAAAGCATTATATTGATTCACCTGATTTAATAGAACAGCATGGGCTTAATGGTAGAGATAAAGTAGAAAAATCATTTAGCCTACCCGCGATGACAGAACAGTATTTGAAAATATATTTAGATAGTAATTAGATTTGCTCTTAAGCCCTCTC
>CAZMQH010000032.1:0-10560 GCA_964568245.1 uncultured Methylomarinum sp. | reverse complement strand
AACAGTATTTGAAAATATATTTAGATAGTAATTAGATTTGCTCTTAAGCCCTCTCTTGCTGGAGAGGGTTGGGTGAGGAGAGATGCAATAAGTCTTTTTTCAATATTCTTTTTCTCTCTAACTTTAAAAATAAAGAGAATAAGGAAAAAGAATCTATTTTTACTTCTCCTCACCCAAACCCTCTCCAGCAAGAGAGGGCTTAAGATCCTTAGTAAACTGACCTGATTACACAACTGAGAACTCGTTCCCACCCAACGCGGGAACCTGCTAAATTAGAGCTAACACTTAGACAATATTAAAAGGAAACAGCAATGTGCGGTATTGTTGGCATTATAAATTTGGATGGCAAGCCTGAGATTAATCGTTCTTTATTGAATGATATGAATCAATCCCAAGTACATAGAGGGCCAGATGAGGGTAACTTGCATATTGAAGCAAGTATTGGCTTAGGGCATCGACGGCTTTCAATTATTGATTTGTCTACAGGACAGCAACCTTTAGCTAATGAAGATGGTTCTGTTATCGTTACCTATAATGGTGAAATTTATAACTTTAATGAATTACGAGAACAACTTATAAGCTTTGGCCATCAATTTAAAACCCATTCTGATACTGAGGTTATTGTTCACGCATGGGAACAGTGGGGGGAATCCTGTGTTACTCATTTTAGAGGTATGTTCGCTTTTTGTGTTTGGGATAGAAATCAGCAAGTGGCTTTTATCGCTAGAGACAGGTTGGGGATAAAACCTATCTACTATTCAGAATTAGAAAATAAGCAATTTATTTTTGCCTCTGAACTAAAAGCGCTTATGGTCCACCCCGATATCAATAAAGAACTTGATCCTTATGCAGTTGAGGAATATTTTACTTTAGGATATATACCCGAACCTCGTTCTATCTATCAGAAAATTAAAAAACTAGAACCTGGCTTTTCTTTAGTTATTTCCTTGAAAAATCCATCGGCTATTGAACCTAAGGCTTATTGGGATTTGCATTTTGATGAAAGCATTAAAGGATCAGAACAAGAAATATCCGAACAGTTAATTGCTAATTTACAAGAAGCTATTAAAATCCGTATGGTATCAGAAGTTCCTATTGGTGCTTTTTTATCGGGTGGGGTAGATTCCAGTGCCGTTGTCGCTATGATGGCGAAAATGACTGACAAACCAGTAAATACCTGTTCAATTGGATTTGATCACCAAGCGTATGATGAAACATCGTATGCTCGGCAAGTTGCAAAACAGTATCAGACAAATCACTATGAAGAACAAGTTGACTCTAATGACTTTCAATTACTGGATCATTTAATTGATTTTTATGATGAGCCTTATGCTGACAGTTCTGCATTACCGACTTATCAGGTATGTAAATTAGCAAGAAAAAATGTAACCGTTGCCTTATCGGGTGATGGTGGCGATGAAAACCTTGCGGGTTATCGTCGCCAACGCCTACATATGAATGAGGAGAAAATTCGGGGATTGTTGCCTTATGGTATTAGAAAACCAGTATTTGGTGCCTTAGGTGCTATTTACCCTAAAATGGATTGGGCCCCACAAGTTTTTAGAGCTAAAACAACATTTCAAGCTTTAGGTCGACATTCGGCTGAAGCTTATATGCATTCGGTTTCTAAATCGACATTAGAAGAGCGTAATCAATTATTTTCGACTAAACTAAAAAAACAGTTGCAAGGCTATCAGACGGTAGATGTGTTTAATCGACACGCTCAAAATTGTTCCAGTGATTCCCCATTAGCACTGATTCAATATTTAGATTTTAAAACCTATTTGCCAGGTGATATCTTAACTAAAGTTGACCGCGCTAGTATGGCAAATTCCTTAGAAGTACGCGTCCCCATTTTAGATCATCAATTAGTTGAATGGATGGCGAAATTATCACCTGAAATGAAGTTACGAAATGGTGAAGGTAAATATATTTTGAAAAAGGCTTTAGAGCCTTATTTATCCAATGATGTTTTGTATCGTAAAAAGATGGGTTTCTCAGTCCCTTTATCAAGCTGGTTTAGATACGAATTAAAAGATCAATTGCGTGAAATTGTTCTAAGCAAAGAAATGCTTGCTTCAGGCTTATTCAATCAAAACACCTTAGAAAGTATGATTAGCCAACATCAAACAGGTCAAAAAGAATTGAGTCAACAGTTGTGGAGTTTGATGATGTTTAGTAAATTCTTACAGAAAAATGCATAGTGAAAAAAATTATGAAAATAATGGTAACAGGGACGGCAGGATTTATTGGTAACCAATTAGCGGTTAAGTTGTTAGCACGTGGTGATGAAGTTATTGGTATCGATAATTTGAATGACTATTACGATGTTAATTTAAAATTAGCCCGGTTAGATAGAATCAATGACCACCCTAACTATACGGATGTCAGAGCAAATATTGCTGACAGAGAAGCAATTGAACAATTATTTGCTGAACATAAGCCACAGCGTGTTGTAAATCTAGCCGCACAAGCTGGAGTTAGATATTCCATAGAAAACCCTCATGCTTATATTGAAAGTAATATGCTTGGTTTTTTAAATATATTAGAAGGTTGTCGACATCATAATGTAGAGCATTTAGTCTATGCATCCAGTAGTTCTGTTTACGGAGCTAATGAATCCATGCCTTTCTCGACCCATGATAATGTTGATCATCCTGTTAGTTTATATGCCGCTTCAAAAAAATCTAATGAGTTGATGGCGCATACTTATAGCCATTTATATAATATCCCAACGACTGGATTACGTTTTTTTACCGTGTATGGGCCTTGGGGAAGGCCTGATATGTCACCCATCTTATTTGCTAACGCCATTACTTCAGGGGGAAAACTTAAAGTCTTTAATTACGGGAAGCATCGCAGAGATTTTACCTATATTGATGATATTGTAGAAGGTGTGATTCGAACCTTAGATAATGTAGCAAAGCCTAATAAACAATGGAGTGGAGAATCACCAGATTCTGCCAGCAGCAAAGCACCATTTCGCATTTATAATATAGGAAATCAAACACCAGTTGAATTATTAGACTATATTGAAACTATAGAAAAGCATTTAGGTAAAACGGCTGAAAAAGAATTGCTGCCTTTACAGCCTGGTGATGTAGTTGATACTTATGCCGATGTTGCCGATTTAGTTAAAGATGTTGGCTATAAACCTAATACCAGTATTGATGAGGGTATTAAAAAGTTTATTACTTGGTATAAAGACTATTATAAAGTATGAATGTACTAACAATAACAACGCTTTACCCTAACCATAAACAATTCCGTCACGGTGTTTTTATAGAAACACGTTTAAGACATTTAGTTGAAACAGGGGAAATAAAGGTAAGGGTTGTTGCCCCCGTCCCTTGGTTCCCTTTTAAAAGTGACTGGTTTAAGCAATATACGATTTATGCTGATGTGCCAAAATTTGAACAAAGACATGGAATAAAGATATATCACCCTAGATATTTAGTGATTCCAAAAATAGGAATGTTACTCACCCCTTTTTTTATGGCATTACCATTATATTGGCAAGTTAAAACGCTACAGAAGCAGCAGAAAATTGATTTAATTGATGCGCATTACTTCTATCCTGATGGGGTAGCCGTTGCTCTAGTTAATAAAATGTTAAAGATTCCCTTTATTATTAGTGCAAGGGGAACAGATATAAATTTAATTCCTGAGTATAATCTACCTAAAAAAATGATTTTATGGGCTGCAAAGCAAGCGAATGCTAGCGTAACAGTCTGCAAAGCATTAAAAGTTTCTATGGTAGAAATGGGAGCGAGTGCTGATAAAATTCATGTCTATCGCAATGGTGTAGATTTAGAATTATTTAAATTGCTAGATAAGCCTAAATGCAGAGCTAAATATCAATTAAATAAAAAAACATTAGTCAGTGTTGGGCATTTAATTGAGCGAAAAGGACATCATTTAATTATACAAGCTATGCACTTTTTACCTGATTATGAATTACTTATTGTCGGTGGTGGAGAGCAAGAGGTTGAATTAAAGAAATTAGTTAAACAATTAAACCTTATGGATAAAGTTAAGTTTTTAGGTGAAAAAAAGCAACAAGAGTTAACTGAGATTTATAATGCAGCCGATGCCATGGTGTTAGCATCAAGCAGGGAAGGTTGGGCAAATGTTTTATTGGAATCAATGGCGTGTGGAACCCCCGTTGTAGCAACTGATATTTGGGGAACACCTGAAGTTGTTCAAAACCAAGATGCCGGGGTGTTAGTAAAAAGGACAGCAGAAGATATTGCAAAGGGTGTTAAAAGCTTGTTTTCTGATTACCCAGCAAGAAATGATACTAGAAAATATGCGGAGCAGTTTTCATGGGAAAGTACCACGCAGGGTTTATTAAAGCTTTTTTCCCTAGTAAAAAAGCAAAACTAGTCTAGATTATCTATAAAGTACAATTTAATAATAATGAATAAAAAAATACTCATAGTTTTTGGTACGCGACCAGAAGCCATAAAAATGGCACCCGTTGTTAAGGCATTTCAACAAGATTCACGTTTTGAAATGGTTGTTTGTGTGACGGCTCAACATCGGAGTATGTTAGATCAAGTGTTAGGCCTTTTTGAAATAAAGCCTGAATATGATTTAGATATAATGAAAGAAGGGCAAGGTTTGTCAGGGATTACAAGTGCAGTCATTATTAAATTAGAAAAAGTATTGCAAGAATATAAACCAGATTACGTCCTTGTACATGGTGATACAACAACAACTTTTGCAGCATCATTGGCAGCTTATTATCAACAAATTGCAGTGGTACATATAGAAGCTGGATTAAGAACCCATAATATTTATTCACCTTGGCCAGAAGAAGCTAATCGTCGATTAACAGGTGTATTAACAAAACTTCATTTTGCACCAACGGAATCAGCAAAGCAAAACTTGCTTAAAGAAAGCACACCTGAGGCAAATATTTTTGTGACTGGAAATACAGTTATTGATGCCTTACATATTGTTAGCGAACGTCTACAGACAGATGCGCAATTAAAACAGCAAATGGCTGAAAAATTCCCATGGCTAGATAAAGATAAAAAAATAATATTAGTGACAGGGCATAGGCGTGAAAGTTTTGGACAAGGGTTTGAAAATATTTGCCAAGCCATACAAACATTAGCAAAACGAGATGATGTACAAATTATTTATCCAGTCCATTTAAACCCTAAAGTCCAGGAACCTGTAAATCGTTTATTAAAAGGGATTGAAACAGTTAAGTTAATTGACCCGCAAGATTACCTGCCTTTTATTTACTTGATGAGTCAAGCTTATATTATTTTGACCGACTCAGGTGGTGTACAAGAAGAAGCACCTTCACTGGGCAAACCTGTTCTTGTTATGAGAGAAACAACAGAAAGACCGGAAGCTGTAGAAGCCGGAACGGTGAAACTCGTCGGAACAAATATAGAATTGATTGTAAGCAGTGTTACTAATTTATTGGATGATAAAGATTTGTACAATAAAATGAGTTTTGCCCATAACCCTTATGGCGATGGAAATGCATGTAAAAGAATTTTAGAAGGAATCGCAAATGATAAATAAAAAATTTAATACTATTTCAGTTATTGGGCTGGGCTATATTGGATTACCCACAGCTGCTGTCATAGCAGCAAGAGGTATTAATGTTATTGGCGTAGATGTCTCGGCTGAAGCTGTTGAAACTATTAATCAGGGAAAAATACATATTGTTGAGCCTGATTTAGATATGTTGGTACAGAGTGCAGTGACAACAGGAAAATTGAAGGCAACTTTAATTCCTGAACCAGCTGATGCCTTCATTATTGCAGTGCCTACGCCCTTTAAAGATGGCCATAAACCTGACTTATCCTATATTGAATCAGCCGTTAAAAAAATTGCTCCTGTATTAAAAAAGGGGGATTTGTTAATACTAGAATCTACATCACCAGTCGGAACAACCGAAAAAATGGGTAAGTGGATGGCTGAAATTCGTGAAGATTTGGTTTTTCCTCATCAATCAAGTGATAACCCAGATATTCACTTGGCTCATTGTCCTGAGAGAGTGTTGCCTGGCTATATTATTCAAGAGCTGGTCGCTAATGACCGAGTTATCGGAGGGATTACTCGTCAATGTGCACTAGAAGCTGAAGCTTTATATAAGATTTTTGTAAAAGGTAGTTGTTTAATTACTGATGCAAGAACAGCTGAAATGGCAAAATTGACAGAAAATTCTTTTAGAGATGTCAATATAGCATTTGCTAATGAGCTTTCAATTATTTGCGACAAGCTAAAAATTAATGTTTGGGAATTGATTAGCTTAGCGAACAGACACCCGCGGGTTAACGTGTTAAATCCTGGGCCTGGTGTAGGAGGGCATTGTATTGCTGTCGACCCTTGGTTTATTGTTGATTCAGCACCAGAAGAGGCTCGGTTAATAGAAATGGCAAGAATTGTTAATGATTCTAAACCTGATTTTGTACTCAACAAATTAAGAACTATTGCCGCAGAGTTTAAACAGCCTAAAATTGCATGTTTAGGATTAGCCTTTAAAGCAGATATAGATGATTTAAGAGAAAGCCCAGCAGTAGAAATTACCAAGAAAATTATTGCAGAACAAATGGGACAAGTTCTTATTGTAGAACCACATATCAATTCTCTTCCCGAACAACTAATTGGGAAAGATGTGGAACTTGTCTCTTTAGATCAAGCAATGGAATCAGCTAATATTATTTTAACATTAACTGACCACACAATTTTTAAACAAATGAAAACAGATAAATTAAGAGAGAAAGTTGTGATTGATGCTCGTGGTATATGGAGAGATCTATAACTAAAGTATTCCTACTATTGTATTAATCATTCCAAAGCATTAGGCTAAAGCTGATTGGCATTTAGAGCAAGGCTCTATGCCAGAGTTATGGGACGATTAATAAATAGAACATGATGCTCAACAGTGCGCTCTTAAGCCCTCTTTTACTGGATAGGGCTCGGACTGCATGCGCTGAAAATCAGGAAAACGGAGCGACAGATGGCGCTAGGATGCAGAAGGTAGAGCAATGCAGGAATAATTGCCGAGAGGAGAAATTAAAAAACTCTTTTTTCCTTAACCTAATAACATTGAGCCTTACCCGATAAATCTAGCACCTGTAGAAAACTATTCTCTCTATCAGCCAGTTTTTCTGCACTTCACAAAAGCAATAATTAAAAACTGGAACATTGAGTATCAAGTATTAGTAAATAAATATGACCACAAAACCAATAAAAATCTTACATGTTCTTGACCACTCAATTCCACTTCATAGTGGGTATACTTTTCGTACTCGAGCAATACTAGAGCAACAAAAAGTGTTAGGTTGGCAAACATATCATGTAACTTCAGCAAAACATATGGGTACAGAGCAAGAGGTAGAAGATGTAGATGGCTTAAAATTTTATAGATCAAAGAAAGCAACTGGATTATTAGCTCGATTACCTGTTTTTAATCAATATGCGATTATACAAACACTTGTAAAACGGCTTGATGAAATTATTCCTCAAATTAAACCTGATGTGCTACATGCTCACTCACCTGCTTTAAACGGTTTAGCAGCAATTAAAGCCGGTAAAAAATATGGGATTCCAGTTGTATATGAATGTCGGGCTTTTTGGGAAGATGCAGCAGTTGATCATGGTACGACTAAAGAAAACAGTCTTAGATATAAGATTACAAAATATCTTGAAACCTATGTATTTAAACAAGTACAAGCAGTTACTTGTATTTGTGAAGGATTAAGGCAAGATATTATTCGTCGAGGTATTTCAGAAGATAAAATCACCGTCATTCCAAATGCAGTCAATATTGAGAAATTTACTTATGGCCAAGAAGCCGATCCAGAATTAAAGCAACAACTAGGCTTGCAAGGCAAAATAGTTTTAGGTTTTATTGGCTCTTTTTATGCCTATGAAGGTATTCCTTTATTACTTGAGGCATTGCCGAACATTATCAAACATAAACCTAATGTTCGGTTATTACTGGTAGGTGGAGGGCCACAAGAGCAGTTTATTAAAGAAAAAGTTAAAAGACTTAAACTGGATGCGTTTGTTATTTTTACAGGTCGAGTTCCTCACGATCAAGTACAAAGCTACTACAACCAAGTGGATATATTTGTATATCCTCGCTTAACGATGCGTTTAACCGAGTTGGTTACACCATTAAAACCTTTAGAAGCAATGGCGCAGGGTAGGTTGGTTGTTGCATCTGATGTAGGAGGACATAAAGAACTTATTAAAGACAAAGAAAATGGTATATTATTTAAAGCTAATAAACCCGATTCATTAACCAGTTGTATACTTGAGTTATTAAATAATACTCAGAATTGGCAAGGTATTCGATTAACGGGTAGAAAATATGTTGAGCAAGAAAGAAATTGGCATAAAAGTGTTAGTAACTATAAACAAGTATACCCACAAATTATGGTCAAATAAAAGATGACGTAAAGTAGAGAGTCTAGCTACACTGTTACGGGATAAGGTTGGAGATAACTATAACTAACTCTGTACTTGGACTAAAACCACGGTTGTTTATTTAAGCAACTCAACCCTAGCACTTTAAGTGCATAGGTTGCCCTTAGACTGAAAGCCTTCTTACTCAAGAATCATATTTGCATGATCTCTATTTGTAGATTTTCTATGGTGCTCCAAGTATTCATGGATCAATTCTTCTGTCACATTATCTGTTGTCCATAGCCTATTGCCCAAAAATGCTTTCTCTGAAAATCAGGGAAACGGAGCGTTAGCGCCCATGCTGGGCGTACCCAAAAAATTCCAGTCGACCGCTGGCAGCGCAGTTTTTTTTCAGAGGTCGCCTTTTATCAAAGTTCAGTGTTCTAGCAGAGTTATTCATATATCTATCAGCGGCCACTGAATTTGGCGTTAGGTAATAGAGTCATCATTGTAAATGAAATCAAAATATATTTTTCTCACTTTACTTACACTGGCTAGCCTTTTTTTGGTAGTAATGTTTGCTATTGGCAGCGTGTTATCAGCACCAAATCAGAGAAAAATTGGTGTAATGCCAATTGCACTAAAAGGTAAAAATGTTACTTTCACAAGTAAAACAGGACGGTCATTATCAGGTTGGTTTGTAAAGGGAAATATAGAACGTGGTGGCGTATTGCTAATGCATAGCCTCCGTTCAAATCGGAGAGAAATGATAGAAAGAGCCATTTTTCTACAAAAAAGTGGATACTCAGTATTCCTATTTGATTTTCAAGCACACGGTGAAAGTCTTGGAAAGCATATTACCTTTGGCTATCTAGAAGCTCAAGATGCAGAAGCGGCATTTACTTACCTCAAAAAACAAATTGAAGTAAAATCTATTGGTGTTATTGGTATGTCCCTTGGTGGAGCATCTGCAATTCTTAGTGATGTTTCAAAAAGAGCAAATGCCATAGTTTTAGAAGCAGTATATCCCACATTGGAGGAGGCGATACAGAACCGAATATCCATGCGCCTTGGAAAACTAGGCCAATATTTATCACCATTAATTATGTTGCAAATAGAACCAAGACTGGGTTTCAACCCAAGATTACTAGAGCCTATCAAACGTCTTCCTAAAATGGAAGTTCCGTTGTTAATCGTTGCAGGAACTCATGACCAACATACAACTTTATCTGAATCAAAACGGATGTATAATGAAGCAATAGAGCCAAAACAATTTTGGGCTGTTCAAGGTGCTGTACATGAAGATTTTTATAGGTACTCTCCCGTTGTTTACCAAGAAAAAATACTTAAATTTTTTAAGCAATATTTATAAAAAGCACTTAAATCGGGTAAGGGCTAGTACAGTAAATCGTAAGTCCGTGATCCTATTTTACACGACTATGACTTTACCTTAATAAGTCCATTTTAAAGGCTTAGCCATGGTTTTGTTAAAATAATCAATGAACGATATGATCTTCCCCTTCCATCGCTGAAAATCAGGGAACAAGCTGAAGCCAAGTGAATATAGCACGCGAGGGAGGCTAAAATTTTATCCCGATAAGCCATCAAGTCAGTGAGGTAAGCTTTAACGGAGCTGCTTTTGTGCGGAGTTGAAGCTGGACACAGGACGTACTGGGGCACTTTATTAATTCGCCCGAGCGAAATGAGTCTTAGGACATGGGTGTCCTAAGATGATATGTAGCGACGGATGGCGGACTAGAACCCCTCAGAGTTCGGTAGATATTACTCCTGGTCGCTTAGGTATAGAGATGACAAAACACTGCCCACTACATCGTCAAGCTCTAGCCATGTTAATATGCTCACTACCTTAATTACTTCTCTTTTCAAGTCGGTTAAAGAGCGTTGAATAGTGTGTGGACGAGAACTCTTATCCACTGAATAGTCTCTGTTTCTCCATTTAGAAACAGCCTTCTGATTAATTCCAAAGCGTACTGCAAGCTCAATATTTGTAAGATCAGACTGGTGTATGATTTCTCTTGAATGCATATTTATTTTTGCATTCGTGTGGTAGCCTTGGGGCATATTAACGCCTTTGTCGTAAAATATTTTAATATGTTGTCAGGGCTGTTCTTTTAAGTTTATAAATCAGGTATAACCTGGTGAAACTATACACTTAGG
>CAZMQH010000031.1:0-16074 GCA_964568245.1 uncultured Methylomarinum sp. | reverse complement strand
AAAATATACCTACATCAGCTTCACCTTTTAGCAAATGTTTTGCAACTAAAACATAGGTATCTGATGGTATTTCAATAATATTATTTTTATCTAGATCTCCTGGCTCTAACATAATCATTCCCATCATATGTACATCGGGATCTTCCGTAAAAGCAACTTTTGTTCCTTCATTCAAATGGACAACATCTTTAACGGTATTCTCCACACTAACCGCTATAATGGCCTCATCAGACTCACCACTCGCTTTGACTAGTGGCTGGAAACCCTTTTCCCTTACCAGCATGGCAGCATCAAACGGGTTTGCATAGATCAAATCGATTTGATTGTTTTTAATGGCCTCTCTTTGACTATGAAAATCGTTATACATTTCCAGATGGATCCCAATATCCGTTTGTTTCTGTAACCATGTATTAAATATATACCAGCCAGACAAATGATTAGGAGTAAAATCTGGACTTACTGTAAACATAAATGACATTGTAATCTCCGTATTAAAACAAGGTTGGATAAAGTTTTATGCATTCATCCACTTTGGTTCGAGAAGGTTTTCTTCTTACCGAGGTGTAGGCAACAAGCTTGCCGCCTCTAATATTAGGAATCACCGTAGCCTTCACCCAATAATAACCTCCATCTTTACGCAAATTTTTGACGAAACCTTGCCATTTTTCACCTTTGTTTACTGTATCCCATAAGTCTTGAAAAGCAGCTGGTGGCATATCTGGATGGCGAAGTATAGAATGTGGAGCGCCAATTAACTCCTCCTCTAAAAACCCAGACATTTCTATAAAGGATTGATTAACATGGGTAATAATGCCTCCAGTGGTTGTTGTTGAAACAATCAACTTACCGTCGGGGTAAGGTGTTTCAATCTCAGTGTACAGAATCTTTCTGGAAATTAATTTATATAAATCGAGCGTAACTTCTTTATAATCACCCACAATATCTTCGGGTTTCATATCACTAATCATAAAAACTCCTAGTTGCAGTCATTAATATTTAAAGTAGTTCGGTAAGACTTTCCGCGGCTCTTTTAACATCCAAGAAAATCAAACCCAGCTTAGCATTTGGTTTTGCCATCACTGTTAATACAGCTTCATCCCCCGCATAAGTCATCAGAACATAGCCGCTGTCTCCTTTTATAAGCACTTGTTCTAGGCTACCACGATTAAGTTCTTGAGCCGTTCTATCTCCCAACGAGAGCATTGCAGCACTCATTGCACCCACTCGGTCTTCATCTAACCCAGCTGGCAATACAGATGCCATCATTAAACCATCTGTTGATATAACGCCCGAGGCTTCAATATCAGCCGAAGTTCCGTTAAGTTCGGTTAAAATTGATGTAAGCATATCTGCTCTCATAATAAACTCCTTATATTTTTGTAATAGATATAAATTTTGTCATGTGCTAAACCATTAATACGATTTAGCACATGGATAATTCATTAAAACATGTCACTACTCAATTAAATGGGGCTTGTTCTAATTCTCACCTTTAAGTTATCCTTTAACTATTAAGCATATCGAATACTTAACGCCCAAATTAGCTCAACAAAGTCAGCTTGATTAAAGTGAGGAATTCCAGAGATTGCAATAACAAACCTGTTCGCTCCAATAAATATTGGCCAAAAACCTATCTGGCTATTTCCAAAAGCATCAACAATTGCCCAAGCATGACTTCCGATTCCTAAATTATGCATTAACAAGCCAGATCGCCGTTTATGTACTGTCGCAATTTCAGCAGCCAGTGCAGATAACTCCTCAGCAACCTCATGAGGAAACCCACAGCATGCTAGATAAAACCCTTGGTCATCAGCTAACAATACTTTTTCTGTTTCAGAAATATTTTTAAGCAATACAGGTAATATTTCTTCTAATGCACCTTTAGGAGCTTCAATTTTATTCTCTATACCTTGAACCCAACCTAATTTTTGGCAGTGTTTCAATAATTCTAAGGCTTTACTTTCGCTATCCTCATCCATGAGTTCCTTTAATGTTTCAATCTTTAAAGCAGGTGTTTCCTTTTGCAGTAAAAGCCGTTTAATAAACTTTCTTGATTTTTCCTCATCGGGTGAGGCAACTGCATAATAGGCACCCACAGGTGTTGGATAAAGAAACAAGTTATCAGTTAATATATATTTACTCATTTTCTACTCACCCTCCAAACCAGGATCAAGCGAGAAAAGTAGTGCTTGAACCAATAAAGAAATATCGTTTTTAACTCTAGCATCGACAGCAAATACAGCAGGCTTTGCATCGAGCTTCTGTAATTGTTTATGGTAATCGTTGATACTGGGTTTACTACTTAAATCCATCTGTGTAACGCCAATTGCAACACTAGTCTCTGAAATAAAACCACTAAAGGAGTCAAGAAAAAATCGCATATCCTGAAATGGATCAGCTCTTGTATTATCTAATAATAAAATAAGCCCAATCCCTCCAACAGTTAAAATATCCCACATAAAATCAAAACGTTCTTGACCTGGTGTTCCATATAAATGGATTTTCTCGCCATCATCCAGATTCATAATGCCGTAGTCCATGGCCACAGTGGTTGCTGATTTTCGACTTTTAGTCATATCACTTGCAACCGCATCCGTTTTAACGGGCGGTACATCACTAATTGAATCTATTGCTGTTGTTTTACCTGCCCCTACAGGCCCCGTAAAAATAATTTTATATTGGCTCATCGTTTTTTAAATTCCCTACCCACGTAACCGCCCTAATATTCTGCTTAACAGACCCTTAGCTTTGCTTGATTTTACTTCTGCTGGCGCTATCAACGCATCTACTTGACGTTTCGCCTGCCCTACAAGCCCAAGCGCATTGGCAGCACTAATAAATACAAAAACATACTGAGGTTTAATATTTAAAGCATTGGCAAGACTCATTGCAGTCCTAGGCCCTTCTATTAACAATGCTGCTATTCTCATAGCATGAGGTGTAACGACTAATCGAGTAAAATTAGGCCACTGCATTAAAAAGATTGGTTTATTAATATCAATCACATCAGGGTATCGTCCTTTAGAGGTCCAAACAGCTAATTTCCAAAGAAAATGATCCATATCATAAAATCTCTCCATTTTCTGTTTCAAACCAGAATGCTCTTGATCAATAGGACTTAATGACATACTTTTCGCCCCATTACTCTTAATTGTTAGCCCTGCAAAAGCTCTTAATTGCATATCTTCAGCATCTAACCAAACCTCCTGAGTATTAGGAAAAATGATTAAAGGTTTCCAGCTAGAGTTTAATTGTAAAACTCTATTTTTTGCCTTGCATATTTTTAATGCGGATTGAACATATCCTAAAAAATAACTCTTAGGGTTATAAGATGCTTTTAGCACTTGTTTAGGGTCTGAAAAATCGACCCCATCAACATTGCCGAGATAGGCTAAAAAATTCCCTTCAGTTAAATTCTTAGCTGTTCTGTGTTTTGAAGTTTTCTTTTTTTCTTCCTTATCTATATGTTTAGTTGCCGCCTGTTTTCTATCTACAACAGCCTCTTTAACTTTCTCGACAGAAGACTGTTCTACTATTTTTTTAGCTTCTTGTTTCGGTTTCGGTTTATCTTTATTTGATTGCTTGCCATCAAGGCTTTGTTTTGCTTGTTTTAATGCAGCAGTAATATCAACAGTCTCAACAGGTTTTTTTACATATATCGTTCCTTCTATACGTAATTCTTCTAGTGAAAGGATAATAAGAGGTTTCGCTGGCTTTTTACTTTGTAGCTGATCTAACAATTCCTTTGCTTTTATATGGTCAGCATCAAGCAAATCAATTTCCGCTTCAGTTTCATCAACAACAATAGCCATCCCTTTACAAGGCCCTTTAAAATACATACACATTGTTTTATGAGTACGTTCATCCATTCCATGAAGTGAAACCTGCAATGGTGCTGCCTTATTATTTTTCATTGCCTTTCCCTGCAAAATGATCGGCTAATTTCTGCCATTCAACTGTCTCATCCCATTGTTTTTCTGTTAGTTTTTTGCGTATTCGAGTCAAAGCATGAACATTCTTTGTTTGCTTTAATAATTCTAATAACTCAAGTTGTATGTCTTGTCTTTCTGGTGTCTCTAATATTGCCACTTCAAGCGTTTTTAATGCTGAATCAAGTTGACTATATTCAATATAATCTCTTGCTAAACTCAATGGGTCATATTCATCTGCAACCTCCTCTTTGTTTATAATAAGCAATGGCTGAGTATTGATAATATCTGTTGTACATACTGAATATTGATTACTTACAAGTAAACGGTAATTTTGTGTTTTCAAATAGTTATCTAACGCCTTGACTTGCACTTCAGTCAATAAAGACTGAGTAGCCTTTATCATTCGATAACTTAATGCTGAACCTTTACCATCAAGTACACTCACTAAATCTACTAATCCGGCATAAAGTTGATCAGTCATGCCATAGTGATAAGTAAAGTAAATTCTCTGTAGATGAAATGTTAATTTTTTAGGCTTCCTAAGCACTTTATAAACTATTTGTTGATATAAACAATCACTAGAAAGCTTTTCAGTAAGCCATGGTAATTCGCAAACGATAAAACTATCGTTTGAATCAACAAAAGCTGGAAGAGATTTATTCTCGTTAATAAACATTGAATATCTATATTCTTAGATTAGAAATGATCTATACTAAGCTTAGTTATCAGCGTTATTTTGTCTAGTTTTATAGCAAAATATCAACTAAAAACATGACAAAAAAGGTGAATAAAGCATATAAGTAATTGTTAGATAAAAACAAAAAAGTTTTTTTTCTAACAAAACAAATCGGCATCTATTAACCTGTACCCTTAAAGATACTCTAGACTCATAGAGCCCCTAACCTCTTCTAAAAAACCAGCCATTTCACACATCATGCTCTAACAATCTATTTTTTGTGATTAGGTATACAAAACCATAAATGAATTACGAAATTTTATAAAAACGTGATGGTTTTCGGATCTTAAATACAATTATTTCCTTATGCTATAAACGCAAGATCAATCTAGGTTTAAAAAGTAAGCATTATGAAAATAAAAGCATTAATAATACCCGCCTTGGGAATAACTATCTTAGGAGGAATATATTTAAAACAAGACAATTCAATCACTCCGTTTATTTTGAATGTAGAAAAAGCACCTATTGGCATCCCGCTAGTATCAAAAAAACCAGATACCTTTGAAATCACAAGACAATGGGAAAGTGTAAGTGACAAATCTAATCCAACTCAAAAATTACCTCAAGAAATTCAGGTTTCCCATATTAAAACTCAAAAAGATGCTTTTGAATATTTAAAAAATGGCGAAAAAATTACGCTATATATTCCGCAAGAAAACCAAAGTTACATTGGGACTGTAGAAAAAAATCACCAGCAATTTGGAGGTAGAGTTCAAGTATCAACGGGGTCAATTAAAGACGGAAACCCCTTTTCCTCCTTCACAGTGACTAAAGGGCCAGAATTAACTTTAGTCATGGTTGCAACAGGGGAAAAGATTTATCAAATAGAAATCAATAATAAAACTGGAGCAGGCACGGTAATAGATGACCAGTCTTTAGACCATTTCAGAAAACATGATGATGGCCAAGTAACTCCACCCGAGGGTATCTCATGAACACATTAATTTACTCAATTACAAATATTATGAAAACGAAATCACAACTGTTTGCTGCAACAGTATTTGTTATAAGCAGCTTATTCAGCGGCATTAGCCATGCAGAAATACATACTATTGATTTATTAGTACTGCACCCTCCTAAAAGTGTCTTAAATACTGATATTATTACCCGTGTTGCCAGCATGGAACACTATGCAAATACTGCATTAGAAAATAGCAATGCAAATATACGCTTCCGCGTGGTAAAAATTGAAGAAATTAACCTTTCCAATCCAAAAACGGATGGTGCTACTCTAAGAGCATTAAAAAGCAGTCAAAAAGCTCAGGAATTAAGAGCTAAATACGGAGCAGACCTAGTCACAATGATTACACCTACAGGTCCTTATTGTGGCGTTGGTTATATTTTAGGGGGGTACAATCATAAAATGTATTCGGGGCATAAAAACTATGGTTTCAATGTTGTTGCTGACCGTTGTATCACTGCATTTGCACATGAGTTAGGGCATAACCTAGGTCTTGGACACTCTGCTAAACAAGGTAGCACAGGTGGATTATATCGCTGGGGACGAGGTCATGGTGAGCAAAATGATTTTGTCACCACGATGGCCTATACCAGTGCCTATAATGCAAGACGCGTACAAGTATTTTCTAATCCTGAAATTACAAAATGTAATGGTTTAAAATGTGGAAAACCAATAACTGTCAGCGATGGTGCCCATGCAACTAAAGCGGTTGGCGTATCTGGCCCTCAAATTTCGGAATGGTTTGAAAGTAGAGAAATTGTTGAATCAATTAATCTGCCCCCGAATGCAGTAGAAGACTTCGCTATAACTCCATCAGATGAAGCAGTTGAAATATATGTATTAGCCAATGACGTTGACCCTGAACAAGATACCATCACGGTTATTTCTGTCGGAGCGGCGAAACATGGCAAAACATCAGTGACTGATGGTGTGATTAATTATATTCCTGACATGGACTTTGTCGGTCAAGACAACTTTCAATACACCATTGATGATGGGCATAACCATCCAACAGAAACCATCGTCACTGTTAATGTCGGTTGGGGGGTTAATTATGAGTATTTTCAAGGGCATTGGAATTCATTACCTGACTTTATCAATTCAAACCCTGTTGATACAGGTATCTCACATAACTTTAGCTTAGAAAAACGTTTAAGGGATAATAATTTTGGATTTAGGTATTTTGCTCAAATTAAAGTGCCAACAACAGGAAGTTACCAATTCTTTTTAACTTCGGATGATGGCAGTCAATTATTAATAGACAACAAACTTATTATTAACAACGATGGTATACATGGTGCATTAACAAAAAACAACACACTTTCTCTTAATGTTGGCTTACATCGTTTTGAAGTGCTTTTCTTTCAAGCAACAGGTGGTCAACAGCTTAAAGTTGAGTGGCAGGGCCCAGGAGTTGAACGCCAAATCATCTCATCTAATGCATTACGCTTAGCTGACCCCATCAATAGCTTCCCTGTTGCAACAGACGATACAGCAAAAACACCGCAAAATACTGAAGTAATAATTGATGTATTAAACAATGATATAGATACCGATGGAGATGAAATAAGACTTGTATCATTAAACACTGCGGATCATGGCAAAGTATCCATACAAAATAATAAACTAATTTACAAACCTGATTTTGGTTTTAGCGGTACAGATCAATTTAGTTATATCATTAACGATGGCCGAGGTGGCGAAGATTCTGCCTTAGTTACGGTTACGGTTGGTCAGGGTGTAAATTATGAATATTATGAAGGATCTTGGAATAGTCTTCCTGATTTTGACACACTCACTGCGATTGCATCAGGGACTCAAAAAGACTTTTCCTTAAATAACAGAAACCAAAATGATAATTTTGCTTTTCGTTTTAATTCAGGATTGAATGTTCCTAATGATGGCCAATATTACATCTTTTTAATTTCAGATGATGGTAGCAAAATATTTATTGATGGCGAACTAGTTATCAACAATGATGGAATACATGCTCTCCGCTTTAAATACACTCGCATTGAATTAACAGCTGGCATCCATGAAATAGAAGTCCAGTATTTTGAAAAAACAGGTAGAGAACGTTTAGCACTTTACTGGTGGGAAAGAAAAATGGGATTCAAAAGAATATCAGAAAAGTACCTTAAACCCTTTGAATAGACAATATTAAAAATACAAAAAAACCAGATTAATATCTGGTTTTTTTGTATTGATCCTTATCATTTATAATGACTGGCAATAGAAACCCTATCAAAATAACCAATAAAGGGTCAGTAATTTCAGCTACACGCCCCACAAGAAAAACCTGCCAGACCTCAATAAAAAGTGTCACAGTAACGGATATTAAAATAGCGATTCCCCTCTTTACCCCCGCCTCCTGAAAAAGCCAGATTAATGAACCATACAAGAAAAACTTTTCTAATAAGGAAGCAGTATTCACAAGCATTGACCCTCCCAAAAAACCATAAAATGGTAGTAATTGAAAAGAATTAGTTGTACTGGATAGTTTATAAGGAGAAAAACCTGAAGCAACGATAACAGTAGTCATCAATAAAGTAAGCCATACAGCCTTCTTTTTAATATTAGAAAAAAGTGCCCACCATGAAACAAGTGCTAAAACAGCCCCAACAATATTAGATAAACTCACCGTATTACTAACAATAATAATTTCAAGGATAAAGCAGAGTAAGATCCCTAATGAAAAACACCTGATGGTTAGGTAGGTTTGTTTAGTTCTGGACAGTATATAAAACACTACCAACCAAGCTGTAGCATCATGAATAACCCTAACCAGTTCCCATGTAGAAAACATAAAAATAGGTTTAATTCCATTTTTTAATTCTTGCAAGTCAATACTAGGAACAAAGGGCATTAAACGATAAGCTGCCCAACTGTATAGCAATAAAACGGGAAAGAAATTAACTTTGGATTTAATATCCAATATAGAGGCATTTGTCGGGTTTCCCCCTACCGCAATGCCTATTCCTATCATTGTCCCTATGGCATTTAATACCGCATCACTTAGGTTGGCATCCCTACTTGGTAAATATATTTGTCCAGCTTGCAATGCAATGCCAAGACAAATACCTAGAATCAAAATAATAAAAACTGCCTGTAGCTGGCTAAGTTTAGCTGCCAACATCTGTATGCCCGTTATTCCAAACGGCACAAACAAAATCAGATTAGCTAAAATATCACCTTGATGAGAATATGCTCCCCAGGTATTAAATAAATTTAATACGGCATCTGAATGATCAGCAAGCCTGACAAAATCGAAAGGATAAAATGAACCGTAAGTAATAAGAAGAACAATAATTAAAAATAAAACCACTATAAATATCCATAGTAAATATTAAGAATGCTCTGACTCAGTTGATTAGAATTTAGCATAGAAAAACTGCCGCTATTTTTTACGAAGTATATGCTGATCTTCGCAGGAAATATCGGCAATTTAGTACGCTAAAAACAATGAGACTGGATCAGATCTTCCTTATCCTTTAACACCAAGAAGCCAAGGCTTTAACCCATTCTGGATTATCATTTAAACAAGGGATCAAAACTAATTCGTCTCCCCCTGCTTCAATAAACACCTCTCGCCCACGTATTTCAATCTCTTCCAATGTTTCTAGACAGTCTGTGACAAATGATGGGCAAATAACAGTTACCTTTTTTACCCCATTTTCAGCAAGTTCACGCAACCGGTCTTCTGTATTGGGGCCTAACCATTTAGCTCGTCCAAGACGAGATTGAAAGGCTACTGAATACTGACCAGCCACTAAACCAGCTTTATCAGCAAAACATCGTGTTGTTTGAAATACCTGATGACGATAGCAAGTCTCATGAGCTTGATGAGGTTTGCTACAACAAGCACTCACTTTTAAACAATGTTGTTTTGATTTATCTAATTTAGTGATATGAATTTCAGGCAATCCATGATAGCTAAACAACAAATGATCATAAGGTTGCTGTAAATAAGGTTGAGCACTATTCACCAATGCATTTATATAATCACCCTGTTGATAAAAAGGTGCCTGTACGGTGAGTGTCACTTTAAGTTTATGCTTTTTTATCAAACGCTTAACTTCTACAACCGATGTAGTCGTGGTACTTTCGGCATAATGTGGATATAAAGGGATAAATAAAACTTCGGTAATTCCTTTGCCTTTAACTAAAGCGAGTAATTGCTTTTCTATACTCGGCTTACCGTAACGCATTGCCATCGAAACCGGCATCCTAGCTTTAGCCTGTAAAGCTTGTTTTAATTGCTCTGATAAAAAAATCAACGGCGAACCTTTTTCAGTCCAAACACTTTGGTAGGCTTCGGCTGACTTTTTAGGTCTAGATGGCAAGATAAACAAACTCACAAGTAACCTTCTTATTATCCAAGGCAACTGGATCACATAGGGGTCTATTAGAAATTGATTTAAGTATTTGCTAACTTCTTTAGTTTTAGGTTTATCAGGGGATCCTAAATTAGCAAGTAATACAGCTCTTTTTGTCATAGAAGTTAAAGTTAATGAATGAAAACGGAGATTATGGACTGAAGCTTAAATTTTATCATCAACATCAAATAAGATTGATTAATTTTATATTTGTTTGCATGATAAAAGTTGTTTTTTAAATAATACTTCAATAACACTTCTTAAAGTCAATATATTAGAATATAATGATATTCATTAATGTACTATTTTTTTTAGTTCTCCCCCGACTGCCTAAATCTATATTTAAAGAATATGACAGAAAACAAAAACTCACCCCAGAGCCCCAATCAGACCGCTCTTGATAGGCTAGTTGCCTATTCACTAAAAGGCGGCTTACCTATTTTATTTTTTATTCTCTCCTTTACATTGGGTGCTATTGCTCTTATATACACCCCAAGAGAAGAAGAACCTCAAATTGTCGTCCCGATGGCTGATGTTATTATTTCAGCCCCAGGCTTATCAGCCAAGCAGGTGGAGCGACAAGTCACCCTGCCGCTAGAGAAGATACTTTCTCAGATCACTGGAGTAGAGCATATATACTCACGTTCAGTCTCAGGTAAAGCCGTTGTTACCCTACGCTATTTTGTAGGTGAAGACAGAGAAGACTCCCTATTAAATGCATACAATAAATTACTGTCAAATCAGGATAACATTCCATCAGCTGTTAGTCATTGGGTTATTAAGCCATTAGAAGTTGATGATGTACCGGTTGTGGTACTCGGGTTATGGAGTGATAAACCCGAGCTTTATAGTGATTTTGAATTACGCCGGTTTGCCGATGAAGTCACCACCTCATTGCAAAAAATTGAAGACACTAATCGTGTCAGCATTGTTGGAGGCAGAGCTAGAAATATTAATATTTTGTTTAATCCGCAAAGCATGTCAGCTAGAAAAACCACAGCAGTTGAAATCATTCAGGCCATATCCTCTGCCAATCAATTACAAAGTGCTGGGATAGTCTCTGCTAGCAACCAATCAGTCATTGTGGAAGCAGGTGATTTTATTCGATCAGTTGAGCAATTGAAATCTTTGGTTATTAATGTTATTGATGGTTTACCCGTCTATTTGCAGGATGTTGCAACCATTACAGATGGACCGGAAGAAGTCAACAATTATAGCTGGGTTGAATTTGCTCCAGGACATAAACATTCCGATCAATATGATAAACAATACCCGATGGTCACGCTCGCTATCGCCAAAAAACGGGGATCAAATGCCGTTTGGTTAGCTGAAAATATTCATCAACAAATTGCCACATTACAAAAAGAGTTTTTTCCTCCTGAAGTCCATATTGAAATTTTACGTGATTATGGCAAAACAGCAGATCAAAAAGTAACAGACCTAACCACTAGTTTGGCCTTTGCTATTTTTACGGTTGTGGTTTTTATTGCTGTATTCCTCGGCTGGAGAGCTGCTCTGGTAGTCGGTTTAGCCATCCCTATTTGTTACGGCCTAACCTTAATGTTTGGTATGGTGATGGGATATACCATTAACCGTGTCACCCTGTTCGCCTTGATTCTCTCCCTAGGGTTGTTAGTCGATGACCCAATTACGGGTATTGATAATATCGAAAGATTTATGCGCAAAGGCAAAGGCAGTTCTCAACAGCGTATTATAGGTGCTATGGCGGAAATCAGATCTGCTTTATTGATGTCAACTCTGACTATTATTCTTGCCTTTATACCTTTGGCATTTATTACAGGTATGATGGGGCCTTACATGGCACCCATGGCATTTAATGTACCCGTTGCTGTTATCATCTCGACCTTAGTTGCCTTTATGGTCACACCGTGGTTATCAAGCAAGGCTATAAAACCAACTGAAGAGGAAGATACATCCGAAGGCTTGTTAAAATTTTATAGCGGTCTTATTAAACCTTTTATAGCATCGCGTAAAAAAGCCTGGATACTGATCGGTTTATTTGTCGGCTTGTTTGCTATTACGGCCAGTTTACCTATGTTTAGAATGGTACCGCTTAAGCTACTGCCATTTGATAATAAAGATGAAATACAGATTCTGGTTGATTTACCCGAAGGCAGTACCTTAGAGCAAACGGCGGCTATCTCTCAAAAAGCAGCATTAATTACAAAAAGATTACCTGAAGTTAAAGCCATTGCCAGCTATATCGGTACAACATCGCCAATGGACTTTAACGGCCTAGTCAGACAGTATTTTTATCGTCAAGCACCCCATTTAGCTGATCTGCGTGTAACATTAGCACCCAGACAAGAGCGTGAACATAACTCCCATGCAGTGCTGTTACGATTACGAAACATGCTAGCCCCACTGAATGTAAACGGCACCTCGATTAAAGTGGTTGAGGTCCCCCCTGGCCCTCCTGTATTAAGTACTGTCGTGGCTGAAATTTATGGTGATTCATTAACTGATTATCAACAACAAAGAGAGGCGGCTACTCTGGTAATGGATAGGCTAAAACAAGAACCCTTTGTGGTCGAAATAGATTCAACCGTTGAGGCAGATCAAACTCGCTGGCGTTTTGAAACAGATAAAGAAAAAGCCATGTTGTCCGGCATTAGCACTCAAGAGCTTGCCTTCAACCTACGCGTTGCTAATCAAGGGTACATTGCAGGTTATTTGAATTTAGACAGAGAAGCTAACCCATTACCCATTACCTTACGTTTACCAAAAGATAAACGAACCAGTCAATCTGATTTAGAGGTTTTACCCTTAAAGGGGCGAGGAAGTACTCAAAATCAAACACTCATATCACTAGGAGAAATGGGAAGTTTTGTTGAGTCAACAGCAGATAAAGCTATTTACCATAAAGATTTAAAGCCTCTGGTTTATGTAACGGCCGAACTTGAAGGACGAACACCAGTTGAAGTGATTATGGATATAAAAGCCGATATGGGCAACACTAATATCGAGCCTCAAGACTGGCAAGATCGCAGCTTTTTTAATTCTGGCGGCGGTATTCCCTGGCAAGTCCCCGATAATATTACGGTTAAATGGGATGGTGAAGGTGAATGGGACACTACAATTCGCGTGTTTCGTGATATGGGCCTTGCTTTTGCTTTCGCTTTAATCGGTATTTATTTTGTAATGCGTATGCAGACGGGGTCTTCTACCCTATCGCTGATTATCATGTCCTCTATTCCAATGACCGTTATCGGCATTATGCCTGGTTTTTGGGTGTTAAATCAGTTTGGTGAACGCTTTATTGGCAACAGTCCAGACCCCGTATTATTTACAGCTACCGCTATGATCGGCATGATTGCACTGGCAGGTATTGTTATTCGTAACGCGCTTATCTTAATTGAATTCATTGAGCAAGGTAGAAAAAATGGCATGGCATTAACCGATGCCTTATTACAAGCAGGAGCCATTCGTATGCGCCCTGTTTTACTAACAGCGGGAACCACTTTATTGGGGAACCTTATTATCACTTTAGACCCTGTCTTTAGCGGTTTAGCCCTTGCCATTATTTTTGGCATTATTGCCTCTACTTTATTTACCTTATTGGTTATACCCGTAGTTTATTTTCTAATTTATTCACCTAAAGAAAAACAGGTTTAGGACATCATGATGTACAACAAAATAAAACCTTTTACTATGCCCTTATTGACTGTTGCAGGCCTGTTACTTTCTATTGTCTGGATGGCAGGTGCTTTTGACACTAAAATTGAACCAGGTGAAATTAATAACACCATACCTTTTAAAGGTGAATCACTCACCCTTAAAAGTTCACTAGTTCAGTTAAATGAAGATGCACCCGCTACGGTTCGATCCAAACAAACAACACATGTTGCAGCCAGAATATTAGCTCCAATTAAATCAATTCATGTAAACGCGGGTGATACCGTTAAAAAGGGAGATCTGTTAATTGTTTTAGACAATAGAAATAAGCGTTCTCATGTGGCCCAGGCTAAAGAAAGTATTAATGCAATTCGCGCCCAATTAACTCAGGCAAAATCGCATTACACTCGAACCAAAAGCTTATACAGAAAAGAAAGTGTAACCAAAGCTCAATTAGAACAAGCGAGTGCAAATTACAATAGTTTAAAAGCCCGATTAGCGAGATCCAAACAACAACTTGAGTCGTCACAAACCACATTAAGTTACAGTAAAATCAGAGCTCAATTTGCAGCCCGAGTTATTGACCGTTTTGCTGAACCTGGCGATTTAGCTTCACCTGGTATGAAATTACTGACACTGTATGATCCTCAATCACTACGAATTGATGCCAATGTACGTGAATCTCTCGCCTTAACACTAAAAATTGGGCAACAATTAAAAACGCATATCCCTGCGCTCAATAAAACATTGATGGCGACGATTGAAGAAATTGTACCCGCCGCTGACCCAAGGGCCCGTAGTTTTCTGATTAAAGCGAAAATTGAAAATAACGGTCAATTATTACCAGGTCTATTTGCCAGAATTTTAATCCCGTCATCTAAACAAGATCAACTCCTTATTCCATCAGCTTACCTTAAAAAAATGGGGCAACTTGATGTGGTTTGGGTATTAGAAAATAACATGCCTATCCGCCGGTTTATTCGTATTGGTCAACAAACGGGTGACAATATTTTAGTCATATCTGGATTAACAGAGGGTGAGCAACTTGTTTTACCTAATCAATTAAATAACAAATAACTTAAAAGATTATGTTTAATTTATATAAAAAACCATGGTTAATTGCCGCACTGATATTAAATTCAGCCAGCCTGGCCGCAACAGAAAATACTACCTATAATTTGCAACAAGCCATTGATCATGCGCTTGTTAACAACCCAAACCTGCAAATTATGCAAGATAGGATTGCCCAAGCAGAAGCTCAATTAGGCATTGCGCTGTCTAGTTTTTATCCTAGTATAAAAACTAGTTTATCTTATACCCACACCACTAATCCTTCTCATGCTTTTGGGATGATTATCGCTCAACGCCGTCTTAATTTAAACTCAGCTGACTTTAACAACCCAGGTGGCACTGACAATTACCGCCCTGAAGTGACCGCTCGTTATTCATTATTTAGAGGCGGTCAAGATTACTATAATACTAAAGCCGCTGAACTGGGGGTTGATGCAGCCACTTTAGATAAATCTGCGGTTCGCAATCAACTTATCCAAACCGTCAGTTCCATTTTTTATGCCTATTTAGCCTCTATAGAAGTTGACCATATAGCAGACCGCTCAATTGAAGCGGTTAAGAATGAACTGCAACAAAGTAAAAATAGATACGAAGCCGGCGCAGCGTTAAAATCAGACCTATTATCTTTACAAGTTCAATTAGCCGAAGCACAAGATACAAAAATCCAAACCTCAAATGCTATTGAATTAACAAAAATAGGGTTAAAAAGCTTACTAGGTATGACTGCAAATGAAGCATTTGATATTGACCCGTCCAATAATTGGACCTTGCCTGAAGTCAATCAATCGTTTGATGATTTATTGAATACAGCTCTGAGCCACCGTCCAGAAACACAAACAGCTAATAAATACATAGAAATAGCACAAAAAAAATTAAGTGCAGCTAAAGGAGCTTACTTACCCAAAGCAGATGCTTATGTATCTTATGGCTCTGATAGTAAAGACCTTGATTACAGCACCAATAGAGATAATGTAACCGCAGGGGTGATGGTTGAATTAGATATTTTTTCAGGTTTTCGAGACAGTAACATCATCAAAAAAGCAGAACACCAACTAGCAATAGCCAATAAATCTGCAAAACAAACCCAACTCATGATTGAAAGTGCCGTTAAGTCAGCACATTTAAAAGTATTAGAAGCATTAGCTAGAATAAAAGTAACATCAAGTTCTGTTGCTGCTTCAGAAGAAGCGCTACGCTTAGTTAATGAGCAACGTAAAGCTGGAACAGTCACTGTTACCCGTTATATCGAAGCAGAAGTTGCTAGAGATAAATCATATGCCAGAAATATTGCAGCACATTTTGATGCATTACGTGCAGAAGCGGAGTTAAACCAATCCATTGGAGTTTGGAAGTAAGCTTATA
>CAZMQH010000030.1:7482-16098 GCA_964568245.1 uncultured Methylomarinum sp. | reverse complement strand
AACCAGCATGAAAATCACTTGATTAAAGATAAAGTAAGAACCACATCCAGTTAGGGACTTGCAAGTAATGAATATACCCATATTGCGTAGGATTTTTGTTTCTGCTTGGATTCTCTCAAGAGGCGCATAGTCATTCTATGCAACGATTGAGAGAATTCAAGCAGGAGCAAAAAGACAAGCAAGGTGGGTATATTCATTGCTTGTAAGTTCCTTAGGCCTTCTTAAAGAGCGCGCCATGATTTTTTATAATATTCTTTTATTTAGATTCAAGTTTTTTGACTATTGATAAAGCAAAATCATACGCCTCAGGAAAATCAATTAATGCTGCTTTTTCAGATTCCTGAACAAATTTAAATAACCCCAATTCAGTTTGAGATTTAATGTTGCCTATGGCTAATGGACCAATACAACTGAATACCCCACCTGCATATTCTAAAGGTGAATTTAGATCTTGCATGCCAATACCCACAACGCCAGTAGGAGGAACGGCATTTGTATCAGCCACTACAAGTAAGTTACTGACAGAATCTAATTCTTTTTGTTCCAGTATTCTAATGCCAGCCTTTGCAACACAAATCACTACATCAACATTGCTAAGCGCGGCAATTTTTTCTTCACTAGTCAGAGCCGTTACCCAATCAACAGAAACCTTGTAACGATCACAAAAACGACTAGCTACATTCTGGTCATCATCAGCAGTTAATGCACATAAGCGTGTTGAAGCTCCCTCTTTTGCGGCAAGAATTGCTGTACAAAGACCAACGGGGCCCGTTCCAAAAACAGCAACAGTTTTTCCTTTTAAGCTGGTATTATGACTATCCTCTAAAGCTTTTTGAACAAGAGCAAGGACACTTGCTGAGGTGGTGTAAGCTCCATTAGGGTCTGCAAAAACACCGACTTGAAACGGGCCTACCATAGCTTTTTTAGCATTTGCGAACATATCTGCTGCTAAATGAACATCCCTCCCCCCTATAAACATACAAGTGTCATTAAAGCGTTTGGGAGGACGGGCAAAAATAGCATCTTGGACCATGGCAGTAATATTATCTGGCTGCACATTGGGGAAAGGAATAATGTGATCAAAGCCTGCATCTGCTGCCATAGAAACATCAAATGGACTAATGTTGTCACCTGGATTTAGAATGTATAGCATTTTTTGAGCCATGAATATTTCTCCTTGATATTTAAAAATTTTAGAAAGAATTAGAAATTCTTTAAAGTTTTGATCCGATTACGCCAACAACATCTAATGCACGGCAGCAATAGCCACGTTCATTATCGTGCATGAGTGATATACCAATTTGCCGTTTGTTACTGACTGTTAAATAATTCATTAAGATAATCAACGAATATTCTGTTCCAATAAAGTCAATACTGACACTTTCATGCCCCCAAGAACCATAATCGCAATAGAGAATTCCATCCAGTTGATTTTTTGAATACTCAGAAAATAGCTCTGAACACTCTTCTAAAGATGTATCTCTAGAAAGATTGGCTGAAACATCCATAATTGAAACGATTTCAGTAGGAACTCTATAGGAAAATGAATCAAGCTTTCCTTCAAGTGATGGTAATACTAAGGATGTTGATGCACCAACATTGGTTTTCGTAGGAATAATTGAAGCCGCTTGGGTGCGACCTAAATGGGAATACTTATGGTAACCATCCAGTAAATGTTGTTCTGATAAAGTCGGGTGTATGGTGATTATTCTGGCATAGTCAATACCAATATGTTTATCTAGAATATAAGCCAAAGGGGCCATAGCATTACCTGTACAGGTACTTGCTGAAACAACATGATGTTGACTAGTATTATATTCATGTTCATTGACACCATAGACTAGACTCATGTCACCGCCACTAATATTCCAACTACAAAGTACTTTTTTGGTAATTTCCAGTTCAATTAAGTTGCGGAGATCATCTATTACAGCTGTTCCAGTGGCATTGATAAGAATATCAATTTTGAGGTTTCTTAAAGTAACAAGACTACTGTTTTTTTCTAAGCCTTGACGGCGATCCACTTGTAGATAACGAATTTTATTACCCGCTATAATTAAGTAATCACCTTCATAGTTAACCGTAAACGGTGGCTTACCATATGTACTATCATGCGCTATTAAATAAGCGACTTGAGAAATTGGCATTACATCACATATCACACAAATATTAAATCTTCCGTCAATTGATTGAATAAAGTTTGTACGAAGTATAGAGCGACCTACTCTACCAAGACCAACAATTCCTACTGAAGCACTCATAAATTGTTACCTTTTGTCTTGGTATCTTGGTATTGAAGACAGTTTATCCAATTGTTTTGAAGTAATAAAAACTGTTTATTGTTTAATTTTTTAGTCTTGATAACATTACCCCCTCCAGATGAAATGAATATGTTTTTTTATTTTAAATCCTATATAAATTGAATCAATGCGCCGCTACCTAACGTCTGAAACATTCTTATTCCAGAACTCATTTACCACACAGCAAAGAGTAAGTCCTGCTCCCACCCTCATTCGGTACAAAACCCACTCCAACGAGGCTAGAGATGAGCAGTATAAAAAACTTAGCTACTCTCGCAATTGTTGAGGTCTGAAAATCATCACTCCGTTATCGCTCCTTTTCCCTAAGTGTCAGCAATTATTGCTCTTACTTATAAATTTATAATTTCCTATTATTAATAAATGTAGAGTATTTCCGTTTTTTTACAATAATTTATTTTTAATAAAACTTAAAGGCGTGTTTATTGATGAATATATCGGTGTCCTCTAGCGCCTGAAAACCATTTAGCAATGGTTTTCCACTGTAGGTGGAACGGAATTACCCTGGGCCTGCATTCTTAAAGCCATAGGGTTTGATTTGTAATGCTGCCTTACTACATGGGCTAAAGCAATTTTAGCCTTTTCATCAACAACACAAGGCAGCTCATCAGATAAAACATTAACAATCGCTTCTAATAATTTATTTTGAGGTTCAGCAAGCTTATTGACCCAAGTTGATAATAATAATTTATCAACTTTTGCAGGTAAAGACCCCAGAATGCCAAGATCATTTTGATCATGTACTAATAAGCCAGAAGTCGTTCCTCTGTCTAGTGTAAGCACCTGAAATAGATATAAAGTATGATAAGCGAGTTGTTTTTCAAAATTTTGCTTTGTTGGGTTTTGATGTACTTTATTTGCTTGACTAAAAATATTCACATAACAATCAATAACCGCCTCACCAAAATTTTTGGCCAAATCAAAATCAGCTTGAGTATCATCAGAACAATATTCTTCCAGATAAAAATGTGAAACACCACGGTGACGATCTAATGCTGGAATATTAAAGTATCGATCACCTTGTTCAGATGCTAAATCATATTGCTTGGGTGCAACTTTGTTTAAGATTTTTGTAAAAAACCGTGTGTGATCAACATCTTCTATTGCTGGATTAAGGTCGGCCATCACCCGCCAATAGCCTTTTCCATTTTTCATCTCTGTCCAGCTGATATGCATATGCACAGAGGGGGAAAAAGGATTTTTAGGATGGATAATGGTTGAAATGGCAGTCGCTGATGCTAAATTTTTACTAGCAATATCATCGTAATGAATTTGCGAAACATTAACCGAAGCTCGATTAAAAAAACTTTCATTTGTTGCCACATAGCGAATACCTCCCCCATGCAAACCATGGTCCCGAAACCATTCAATAGGTTCAAATGAAGGCGAACCTACAGATTGATTTAATTGCTCAACAAAGTAGTGTTGTAGCTGTTCAACCAAACTATTGGCCGCTCGCGCATTAATTGACTGAGCTATACTTCTTTTCATAATATTTTCTTTGACCTATAAAAAAAGGGCCAAGCTCACAAGATTGAGAAAATATTGATATTTTGTACAAAAAATTGTTTTTGTACTCCTCAACACTTTCCCAAACTCTTAAGCCCCACCCTTTTTAACAACCTAAGGAACGTGTATAGAATAATTTCGGGAAGTTATTCCATACACGTTCCTAACTAAAAACAAGCAATTAAACTGTTGGCATGCCTCTTAATTTTTCCACAACCTTATCACCAAACTCTTCAGTGCCAATCATATTGACTCCCGCACCTGGCTTAGATAAATCAGCTGTTGAAAAGCCATCACCAAAAACACCCTGCATCGCTGCCCAAATATTTTTAGCTTCATCTTCCATATCAAAGCTGTTTTCTAGCATCATCGCTACAGAACCAATCATAGAATATGGATTCGCTATATTTTTGCCGGCAATATCAGGAGCCGAACCATGAGAAGGTTCGTAATAGGCTTTATCATCACCGATACAAGCAGAAGGCATTAGGCCTAATGAGCCAAGGATCCCGCCACCTTGGTCACTTAAAATATCACCAAACATGTTTTCCATCACCATCACATCAAATTGCGTTGGTTTTAAACATAATAAAGTTGCTGCAGCATCAACTAGGATATTGATCACTTCAATTTCCGGGTAATCTTTAGCGACTTCATCTAAAATTTCATTCCAAAGTACACTAGACTTTAAAACGTTACTTTTATGAATATTATGTAAAACTTTCTTTCTTTTGCTGGCTAATTTAAATGCTTGAATCAAAATTTGACGAATTTGACCTTCATCATATTCCAATGTTTCTTTTACATAACGTAAGCCTTCAGCATTAACACCCGTTTCTTTTTTACCGAAATACAGGCCACCCACTAATTCACGTACGATAACAAAATCGATGCCTTCGCCAATAATTTCTGGTTTTAAAGGTGAAAAATGAGCTAATTCTTTAGGTAAAGAAACCGGACGGAAGTTAGCATAAGTATTGTAACGACGGCGCATTGGTAGCAATGCGCCCCGCTCTGGTTGCTTATCAATAGGAATGTTTTTAGATTCTTCGTGACTTAAGCCAATTGGGCCTTTAAGAATTGCATCTGCACTGTCACAAATATCTTTAGTTTCTTGAGGAAAAGCATCACCTGTTTCAAAATAAGCACAAGCACCAAATAATGCAGGCATTAATTCAAAAGTAACGTCATTACGTTCTTCAACTAATTTTAAAACTTTAAGCGCTTCTTTTGTGATTTCTGGACCAATTCCATCACCCGCCAATATGGCAACTTTATAATTCTTCATTGTTTCTCTTATCTACCTTTTAAATACTTGTTTAAACTTATGCGTCCTCTTTTAAATCGAGGAAATTTCTAGTATTTTACACTATCTTATTGACGCAATAATTTTAAAATATCATCCGTTTTACTTTGCATAAGAGCTACATTAGCACGCGATTCTACATTTAATCTGACTACAGGTTCTGTATTAGATGATCGCAAATTAAACCGCCAATTTTTATATTCAACACCAATACCATCGGTCATATCAATATTTATAGCATCATCTTTATAAGCGGCTAGCACTCTATCAATTGCGGCTTTAGGATCAGCTAACTTACTATTTATTTCACCCGATGAAGGAAATTTAGCAATACGCTCTGCAACCATAGATGAGATGGGTTTGCTCTCCACACAAAGTAACTCAGCCACCAATAACCAAGGGATCATACCGCTATCACAATAAAAGAAATCTCTAAAATAATGGTGCGCACTCATTTCCCCACCATAAATAGCATCTTCTTTACGCATCCGTTCTTTAATAAAAGCATGCCCCGTCTTAGACATAACGGGTACACCGCCTGCTGCCGAAACTATTTCCTGCGTATTCCATGTTAAGCGAGGATCATAAATTATTTTAGAACCAGGCTGTTTTTTAAGAAAGGCATCGGCAAGCAACCCAACAATATAATAGCCTTCAATAAACTCGCCATTTTCATCAAACAAAAAACAGCGATCAAAATCACCATCCCAGGCAATGCCCATATCGGCATTATGCTGTTTGACCATGTTACTGGTATCAGCACGATTTTCAGGTAATAGTGGATTGGGAATTCCATTGGGGAAAGTGGCATCAGGTTGATGATGTACTTTAATAAATTCAATTGGTAATGACATTGACTTAAATTGTGCCTCCAAAGCATCAACCACATGTCCTGCTGAGCCATTACCAGAATTGACTACTAATTTAAGGGGCTTTATATTCTTAGGGTTTATATACTCCAACAGATGCTGAGTATAGGCATCAAGAATTGAAACTTGCGAATACTTTCCTTGTGTCTTCACCCCATTATTAGCTTCAGCCAACCAAGGTTGCTGTTCAGCCATAGCTTGGATATCACGCAGACCAGTATCACCAGAAACGGGTTTACTTTGCTCTCTAACTAGTTTCATCCCATTGTAATTAATAGGATTATGAGAGGCAGTGATTTCAACACCGCCATCAACCGCTAAATGACTAGTAGCAAAATAAATTTCTTCAGTACCTACCATGCCAATATCAACAACATCACAACCTTCATCTTGCAGACCTTTTGCTAAGGCCATTTTTAAACTTTCACTGGTCGCTCTTGCATCCCCGCCGACTACAACTGTTTTTAATGAAAGCGTTCTGACAAATGCACGCCCTACCCTATAAGCCACATCTTCATTTAACTCAACTTCAAGTTCACCTCTAATATCATAGGCTTTAAAACAAGTTAGTTCATTTCCCATTATTCCCTCTCAAATTTAATACAATTAATAGTTATAAGGGCTATTTTAGAATAAAGCCTTTGATAATTCATAAAAACTTATCTTATAAAAGGTGATAACTGAAAAATAAGTTATAATATCCAGTTTAAACAAAGAGGATTAAACAATGACAGATAACTGGATAGCTCCTTCCATCCTTTCTGCAGATTTCGCTAAATTAGGCGAAGAAGTTGATAACGTTTTAGCTTCGGGTGCTGATGTCGTTCATTTTGATGTTATGGACAACCACTTTGTACCTAACTTAACCATTGGACCCTTAGTTTGTGATGCATTAAGAAAACATGGCGTAACAGCACCTATTGATGTTCATCTAATGGTTGATCCTGTTGACAGAATTATTCCAGATTTTGCAAAAGCAGGTGCTAGCATGATTACTTTTCATCCTGAAGCATCAACTCATTTAGATCGTACTTTACAAATGATTCGTGACTTGGGCTGTAAATCTGGTTTAGTTTTTAACCCAGGAACATCGCTAAGTTACCTTGATTATGTCATGGACAAAGTTGATATTATCTTATTAATGTCTGTTAACCCTGGCTTCGGTGGACAATCATTCATCCCTTCTACTTTAGGTAAACTTGCTGAAGCTAGAAAAATGATTGACGACAGTGGTTTCGACATTCGTCTAGAAGTTGATGGTGGCGTTAAAGTAGACAACATCCGTGAAATTAAAGCTGCTGGCGCAGACATGTTTGTTGCGGGTTCTGCAATTTTCGGGCAACCTAACTACAAAAAAGTAATTGATGATATGCGGGCTGAGCTTGCTAAAGCATAAGTGATATTCAATTCATAAAAAAGGCCGTGTTGATTAAATCAACACAGCCTTTTTTATGAAAATCGAATCCTTTACATTAACTTAAGCAAGGCCTTAAAAACCCCGCCATTTGTCGCTAATATTTGCTTAGGAAATACACCATCTTTACCTTTAAAATCAGTTACTGTACCGCCCGCTTCTTTTACAATTAAAGCGCCTGCCGCAACATCATATAAATTTAATTCTTGCTCCCAAAAAGCATCTACCTGACCATCCGCCACTAAACATAAATCCATAGCTGCCGAACCAAACCTACGTTGACCTGTTGTTGCCTCAGCAATACGACAAAAACGTTTAAGATTATTTTCAACCAAATAGGAACGCAAACAAGCAAAACCTGTTGCAATCATTGAATCATCCAAACTCTTTTCAGGGGAAACAGAAATGGCTTTGCCATTCTTGGTAGCACCCTGTCCTTTTATCGCTATATATAAATCATCCAGAGCGGGTGCAAAAACAGAACCTGCTTCAAGCACTCCATCAATTTCCAACGCGACACTAATAGACCAGAAATATTGCCCTTTAGCAAAGGAATGAGTCCCATCAATCGGATCAACAATCCAGCGATTAGTTTGATTATCAGTCTGACCGCTTTCTTCCCCCCAAAAACCATATTCAGGATAAGCTTTTGCAAGGGCTTGTTTTAAATATTCTTCAACAGCAACATCGGCATCAGTAACCAAGTCTCTAGGACTTTTTTTAATAACACCTACATTTTCTAAGTTGTCAAAATACCCCATTGCAATAGAGCCAGCTTCTCGTACAATATTTTCTAGAACAGTTACTAATATGGACATTATTAACCCTACTTAAGATATTAAAAATTCTGACTTATCATGTCCAGCTTCAAGTAATGCCTGCATCCATTTTGGAGAAACACCTCGACCTGTCCATGCTTGAGTTTTATCATTTGGATGACAGTATTTAGCGGCTACTTTTTTAACAGTTTTGACTTTTGCTTCTGCACCTTGATTAATAATAACAGTCACTCCAATTGAAGCCGCTAGTTCTTTAATTTGACTAATAACTTGTTTTCGTTTTTTAGTCTTCTTTTCTTTTAAAGCACTTTCTGCATTATTAATAACAGCTTGTAATTCACTCTCTGAAAGATTGCTATATTCAGTCATGATGATTCCCAACTTATATATAAAATAATATAAAAATTATAACACTAGTTAT
>CAZMQH010000030.1:0-7382 GCA_964568245.1 uncultured Methylomarinum sp. | reverse complement strand
CATGATGATTCCCAACTTATATATAAAATAATATAAAAATTATAACACTAGTTATATATCTCATATTATTTAAAATGGCTATTAATAAAGCATAGGTTAAAGAGATCAGATAGCATCAACTTGTTAACCGTATCTTAAATTTTATCAATATAAGTAGAAGGGGCCTATTGGCCGCTACCGGAACAAGATCAAGAGCAGACGTGGCCAATAGGCCCTTCCTACCAACAGCAACTCAGGAGTTTACTATTTTTTTAGCCTATAATTTGTATAGAGCCATTTTATTTAACCACTTCAAATTCTATTTTATTAAAAACCACACCCTGTCTATCTACTAGCCTAACAGTCCACGTACCTGTTTTTGAATATGTTATTAATTTACTAGTCGATACTCTCCATCTATTACCTAATATTTTAACTTTCCTCTCATATACCAGATTCCCATCCCGTTGCCATTGGTGAAATAAAGTCTTTCCTTTCATATTTATTATTTCAGTAAAATAAAAAACACCACTTGCTTGATCCTTTTTAACAACAAGCGGTAATATTATTTCACCAACAGGATCTTTATTATTAATTTCACTAACTAACACAGCCCTTGCAACATATTTATTAGAAATAACTTTAGATTTTATACTTAATATATTATTTTTATTTTGTGTATTTATACTATTTTTAGAGGGTATAATTGGGATATTCAGCAGTTTATTTTGGATTATTTCTTTAGCTGGTTTTACTATGGCCTTAATTGATTCTTTTTTTAATTCAGGTAAGACCTTTGCTATTAGTTTTATATCAACTGACTGTGAAGAATCTGCATTAAAAAAATAGATAATCCCCCCTATCAATAATAAAACAATAACAACAACCGCTCCTATTCGCCCTATATACCATTCTGTTATCATTGCTGGTCCAGAATGCATTTTAGTATCCTGGTTTGACCCTTGATATTTAACCTTAACAACTAGCTTATTACTGTCTTTCATCATTGACTCTTAAGTTCATTTTATTAGCTCCTGTTTACGCAATAAGGAATATTCATCTTAGGGAGATGGAAACAAAAATCCTGCGCCATATTGGAGGATTATTTATTTCTAGCTCCCTTAAAGTATATAAACACATAAATACAACCATTATTTTTGCTTCAACTATACTTCTGATTTGGTAATATACCACTTTAGCCCTACTATATACTCCGTACATTCACTGTGTGAAGTATATTACCCACAATTATGGAAATACTGGAAGCAACATGAGCAACCTGCTAAAATTATTTCAAGAGTCGTCTGCTCTTTATGGAAGTAATGCTGTTTTTATTGAAGATCTTTATGAACAATATTTAGAAAATCCTGATTCTGTTTCAATAAGCTGGCGCACTCAATTTGACAAAATTCATGACCAATCAACTTTTGAAGTCGCTCATAGCCCTATTGTCAATCGCTTTGAAAAACTAGCCACCTCAACACAGGGACGACTGGCTAAATTACAAGGCTTTACCGAAGAAAGTGTAAAAAAACAATCGGCTGTCGCTAGGTTGATCAATCAATATAGAGTTCGCGGTCATCAAATTGCAACAAATAATCCACTAGGCAAGCAGGAGGAAACACCAGCAGACCTCGAATTAAGCTTCTATGGATTGGCCGAGCCAGATATGGATACTATATTTGATACAGGACTACTTGATGGCTCAGATAGACTGCCTTTAAGAAAGATTATTTCCACTCTTAAAGAAATTTATTGCGGAAATATTGGTACTGAATATATGCATATTATTGATTCAGAAACCAAACGTTGGATCAAAAACAAGCTTGAAATCACACGTTTTTCATCATCAAGCCATTCTGCTGAAAAAAAATCATCACTGCTAAAATTGCTAACTGCCGCAGAGGGAATTGAAAAATATTTACACCGAAAATATGTAGGTCAAAAACGTTTTTCATTAGAAGGCAGTGAATGCTTAATTCCTATTTTAGATGAATTAGTACAAAATTCGGGGAAAATAAAAGTTAAAGAAATCGTTATTGGCATGGCTCACCGAGGCCGTTTAAATGTTTTAATCAATATTTTAGGCAAGAGCCCAGCCAAACTATTTGGAGAATTTGAAGGTACCCACACCTCGTCTCCAGGCGTTATTACTGGCGATGTAAAATACCATATGGGGTTTTCATCTAACATTGCCACTCCAGGCGACCCCATTCACTTAACCTTGGCTTTCAACCCGTCTCACCTTGAAATCATTAACCCTGTGGTTGAAGGCTCAGTAAAAGCCAGACAAGATCGCCAGGGTAAAGGTAGTATTGATACTATTATCCCCATTTTAATCCATGGTGATGCGGCTTTTGCTGGCCAAGGCATCGTCATGGAAACACTCAATATGTCTGAGACTAGAGCCTTTTCTACTGGCGGCACCCTTCATATTGTGATTAATAATCAAATAGGTTTCACCACCAGTAACCCTTTTGATGCACGATCAACACAGTACTGTACCGATGTTGCCACCATGATTCACGCCCCTGTTTTTCATGTGAATGGCGATGATCCTGAAGCTGTGATTTTTGTAACCCAGATGGCTTTAGAATTTCGAATGAAATTTAATAAAGACGTGGTGATAGATCTAATCTGTTACCGCCGTCTAGGTCATAATGAAGCGGATGAGCCTGCAACAACTCAACCTATGATGTACAAAACCATTCGTAGTTTACCTTCAGTCCGTGAGTTATATGCCAAAAAACTTGTATCAGAACAGGTGATTTCTGAACAAACTGAATTACAAATGGAAAAAGATTACCAGCAACTTTTAGAAGAAGGAAACCCTGTTTCCCGCCCAACACTGGATAGTTCGATTTATTCTTATTCTGATCAATGGAAAAAATATTACAACCAGGAATGGGATACTCCTTTTGATAGTCAAATATCAATGGATGAACTTCGCTTATGTAATGACAAAATGCTACAGCTGCCTGCAGAGTTTGAATTACACCCGCGTGTTGCAAAAATAATGGAAAACAGAGCTAAAATGTCAGCGGGTGCTTTACCATTAGACTGGGGTTTTGCAGAAAATATGGCTTATGCCACATTACTTATTAAAGGTAAAGATATTCGTTTAATTGGACAGGATGTGGGGCGAGGTACTTTCTCTCACCGCCATATTGCCGTACATAACCAGTTAAATGGTGACACCTATTTTCCAGTACAACATTTATCAAAAAACCAAGGCAGAGCACAAGTCTTTGACTCTTTATTATCAGAGGCTGGTGTTTTAGGTTTTGAATTTGGATACAGCTCAACAGAGCCCGAAAAACTGATCATATGGGAAGCCCAGTTTGGTGATTTTGCTAACGGAGCTCAAGTCGTTATTGATCAATTTATCAGTTCTGCTGAAACAAAATGGGGGCGCTTAAGCGGCCTAGTCATGTTGTTACCTCATGGATTTGAAGGACAAGGCCCTGAACATTCATCCGCTAGACTAGAACGTTATTTACAACTTTGTGCAGATCATAATATGCAGGTCTGCATCCCTACCACTCCCGCACAAATTTTCCACTTATTAAGAAGACAACAGCTAAGACCTTATCGCAAACCGTTAATTGTGATGAGCCCAAAAAGTTTATTAAGGCATAAACTCGCTGTTTCAACATTGGAAGATTTAACGGATGGTGAATTTTATCCTATCATTTCTGAACTAGATGACATCAAGCCTAAACAAGTAACGCGTTTAGTCATGTGCTCAGGAAAGGTTTATTATGATTTATTGGAAGCTCGCAGAAATGATGAGCTTGAGCATGTCGCTATTATTCGAATTGAACAGCTCTACCCTTTTCCCAATGATTTATTTAAACAAGAAATACAGAAATACCCCAAGGTAGAACACATTATCTGGTGCCAGGAAGAGCCTAAAAACCAAGGGGCCTGGTATCAATCAAAACATCATTTTTATAACAATATAGATAAAGACATTACTATTTTTTATGCTGGAAGAGCGGCATCTGCTGCACCAGCAGTAGGTAATCACACTGTCCATATTGAACAACAAAAAGCAGTTATTAAAGTAGCTCTTTATGACGCTAACGAAGGAAATTTAACATGAGTTTAGAAATTCTGGTCCCCAGCCTGCCTGAATCCGTTTCTGATGCAACACTGGCAACTTGGCATAAAAAACCAGGTGACTTTGTAAATAAAGATGAAAACCTAGTTGATTTAGAAACAGATAAGATTGTGCTTGAAGTCCCAGCCCCTGAATCAGGCCGGCTAACAGAAATAATGCATCAAGATGGGGCCACTGTCGAAGCGGGAGATGTCTTAGCAATCCTAGACACTCAAACAGTTGAAGAAACAACATCTTCTGATATTGAAGAAACTGAAGTATCTGAAGATATGCCGTTAAGTCCCGCAGTTCGCCGCATATTACAAGAAAATAATATTGACCCTCATCAACTTCATGGCTCAGGTAAAAAAGGCCGTCTAACAAAGTTAGATGTTTTAGACTATATAGAATCACAAAAACAACAAACTAAACCCACAGTTGAAAAAATTAAACCTGAACCTATTAAGGTAGAACAAACTGAAACTACCGTGGTATCTTCAAACTTTCGCCCTGAACAACGTGTTCCTATGACACGACTTCGTGCAAAAGTAGCTGAGCGTCTACTACAAGCTCAACAGAATGCCGCTATGTTAACTACATTTAATGAAGTTAACATGCAAAGCGTGATTAATCTACGAAACCAGTATAAAGATCGATTCCAACAAAAACATGATATTAAACTTGGCTTTATGTCATTTTTTATTAAAGCATCAATCGAAGCCCTAAAAAAATACCCCGCTATTAACGCCTCAATCGATGGAAACGATATTATCTATCATGGCTATTATGATATGGGTATTGCAGTATCAACTGAACGAGGCCTTATAGTCCCAGTTATTAAGGATGCAGACCAATTGGATTTTGCTGGAATTGAAAAAAGCATCTTCAATTATGGTACAAAAGCTAAAGAAGGCTCATTAAATTATGAAGATTTAATTGGCGGAACATTTACTATTACTAATGGTGGTATCTTTGGCTCTATGCTATCAACCCCTATTTTAAACCCACCTCAGTGTGCCATTTTAGGGATGCATGCAATTAAAGAACGTGCTGTGGTAGAAAATGGTGAAATTGTCATTCGCCCTATTATGTATTTAGCTTTATCTTATGATCATCGTTTAGTTGATGGCAAAGATGCTGTGAAATTTTTGGTTACCATTAAGGAGTGCCTGGAATCTCCAGCTCACCTATTACTTAATATATAGGTACTATGATGAGTACAACAACTACTAAATACGATGTTATCGTTATCGGTGCAGGTCCAGCTGGATATGTTGCCGCCATACGTTGTGCTCAATTAGGCTTCAAAACAGCCTGCATTGACAACTGGAGCAATACAAAGGGACAAGCAAGCCCTGGGGGTACCTTTGTAAATGCTGGGTGCATTTCATCAATGGCTTTATTAGAGTCTTCAAAAATATATCACCTATTAAATAATGAGATTTCATCCCACGGCATTAAGGTTGATAATATAGAGATTGATCTGGTAGAAACCATCAATCGTAAAGATTTAATCATTGATTCCCTCAATCATCATATTACAAAACTATTTAATCATAATAAAATTGATTGTATCCATGGACATGGCAAATTATTAGCAGCAGAATCAGTTGAAGTATTAGAAAAATCGACCGGAAAACAGCGATTATTAACTGCCGAACACATCATTTTAGCGACAGGGTCCCATTCTACGGTATTACCCTGTGCAGCTATTGACCATGAATTTATCATTGACTCAACTCAAGCCTTAAACTTAACTGAAACACCAAAAAGACTTGGAATTATCGGAGCTGGAATTATTGGCTTGGAGCTTGCTGGAATATGGAACCGCTTTGGTTCCGATGTTATTTTACTAGAGGCTCAAGAGTCATTTTTAACCTCAACAGATCAACAAATATCTGATGAAGCGCTGCAAATATTTACTAAACAGGGACTTGATATCCGTCTAGGAGCCAGAGTTATTTCAGCCAAAAAAGCCTCTAAAAAAGTCATATTAGAATATCAAGATCAAGATGGCACACATACTCTCCATCTTGATAAATTAATTGTTGCCTCTGGGCGTGAACCTAATACAACCAACCTTTCAGCAGCAGAAGCAGATTTATTACTTGATGAAAATGGATTTGTTCATGTCGATCATAATTGTTGTACCACGCTTCCCGGCATTTATGCCATTGGTGATTTAACAGCTTTAGGTCCTATGCTGGCTCATAAAGGGTTAGAGGAGGGTATTTTTGTTGCTGAAAAAATAGCCGAAAAAAGTAGTCCCATCAATTATGACATTATCCCTAGTGTCATTTATACATCTCCCGAAATTGCATGGGTTGGGCAAACAGAGCAAGCCTTAAAAGCCATTGGTGAAAACTATAAAATAGGTGAATTTCCATTTTCAGCCTCTGCACGAGCACATGCGTCAGGTAAAACAGAAGGCTTAGTCAAAATCATAACGCATGCTGAAACAGATGTTATTCTAGGCGTTCATATTATTGCTGATCAAGCTTCAGAACTGATTGCCGAAGCAGTATTGGCCATGGAATTTTCTGCCACTGCAGAGGATTTAGCCAGAACTATTCATGCCCATCCTTCTATATCCGAAGCTTTACATGAAGCTGCTTTAGCATTAGATAATAGAGCGTTACACCTACCCCCCGATTACTAATATAGAATACAAGACTTTTATAAAATACTTATCTACTTGATATATACTTCGCGCGGTCACGGATGTGGATTTTATAGCGAGTTGATTTTTATCGATAGCAAGGCGCTGAAATGGGCGCATAGCTGGCTACGCAACCATTTCAGCAACGTAGCCTATCGGCAAAAAGCAACCGATAGAAAACCGCATCCGTGACCGCGCGAAGTATAGTTTATAAAGTATAGTGGACCCCAATATTTAGACCAATACTTAAGGAGCGATTTAGCTCAAAATATAGGTTAATTATAGGGGATATTATTATGAGTACAAAACGAAAAACGCATAGCTCAAGGTTTAAAGCGAAGGTTGCCCAGAAACCTATAAAGGCGATAAGACAGAAGCAGAGCTAATTTCCGCCCATAAAATTTCTTCAGGTCATTAGGGAGTCAGTAATAAATAATGTACCTAGATCTCGTAGGATTTTTTTTCTCCTTGGTTGTTCTCAAGAGAAGCATAGTTACTCTATGTGCCGATTGAGAAGAGCCAAGGAGGGATAAAAAGACAAGAGAGCTGGGTATATTATTTGTTACTGCCTCCCTTAGGAATGAGCCCGGAATAACTTGAGCAACTGGCGTAGGATTTTTGTTCGTATTCAAGGCGTATAAA
>CAZMQH010000029.1:2831-16136 GCA_964568245.1 uncultured Methylomarinum sp. | reverse complement strand
GAAATTTGTTGGTAATATTGCGCTTATGAAACAAGGATTTGATGTGATTGTTTTTAGAGAAAAGAGCATGATTTTATTCGCGCCGAGGGCGGGCGCTCCTACAAAGTATATTTTACAATAAATAATAATAAAATGAGGAAGGGCTATGGTGGAAATATTATTTGTTTTACTTACGGTGTATGTGGTTTATGTGGTGCAAAGTGTCGTCTGTAAAAAAGACAGCAAAAAACCAGAGCCAGCAGTAAACGTTAAGCCAGTTGTTGTGGCTGAAGCCGTTAAAAAATCAGAAAAAAAGACGGTTGTTGAGAAACCTAAGTCGGTGGCTAAAAACGCAGCTGTTAAAAAAACGCGTACAACGACGCCTAAAGTAAGTGCCAGGCCCGTAAGCGGCAATCTGCGCAATCCTAAAACAGGTGATGTGGATAAAATAGCAGCGAGTTATAGAATGACCAAACGCTGGATTAAGGAAGCATTGGTTACAGAAGACTTGTTACCAAAAATTTATAAAACAGCTGAACTGGATGATGCGGCTAAGCTGAAAATTAATAAGGCGCTGGTTAAGTTAGCTAAGATGGATAAATATCAGTAAATCTTTGTAGCCTTGATTACACTCCGCTCCATCAAGGCTACTACTGTAGGTCTGATTAGCAATAGCATAATCGGATGGGTTCTTATAAAAACTAAGGGTTGTAGTTCGAAAATGGAGTACAAAAACAAGTTTTTGTAGGTTGAAAATGACAAACCTACAGCGCAGGCTATAAAAGCTGCATTTCTGTCGAATCTATTGTTATTTTAATCCTAAGGGAGTCAGTAATAAATAATGTACCTAGATCCCGTAGGGTTTTTATTTCTCCTTGGTTGTTCTCAAGAGAAGCATAGTTACTCTATGTGCCGATTGAGAAGAGCCAAGGAGGGATAAAAAGACAAGAGAGCTGGGTATATTATTTGTTACTGCCTCCCTAAAGGGTTTTTAGGGTCTATCCCATCCATAAAAGGTAAACGCCTATCCTGATTAGTAATTTGGTAGACTTTTCCTAGCCAGTTATTGAATACGGCTTTTGCGGTATCTTTCCAGGTATTATCCAAAAATTGTAATAATGCTTGTTCGGGGAATGCTGGAAGTACTAAGTTGCCCTCTTTGGCTATTCTCATTTGTTCTGCATAGGCTGCTAAAATTTCTACCGCGTCATCATCAAAATAATTTTCTGGATAGGGTGGGTAGTCTGGTCTTTGATTATCAAAGAAACGAATTACTTCTCGTTTATATTCTTTTAATAAACTTAAGTCATCATATTCTGGGTGGCCTTGAAAAAAAACGGTTCGAATGCCATCGGCACTTACTGCCAGATGAACGCCTGCTTTTTGACTAGCAGCCAATACAGTAATACCTTTTTGTTCTAAGTCTTGTTGATATACTGCATTAAAACGAGAATGAGGAACATCAAAGCGAGTATTAATTTCTGCTACTAAAGGGTGGGTGCGGTTAAGTACTTTGTGTGAAAAAACGCCCCAGCATTTTTTCTTTTGAGGTGTGCGTTCAATACCATAGCAATATTCAATTAATGCATGAGTGGCAAGGCAAGAGCATAATACAGAGGTAACATTTTCTTTCGCCCAGTCAAAGACTTCCGTTAATGGCTGCCAAAATCCCTCTTCTGATAAATGTGCGTGAGTGACATTAGCGCCACTGATGATTAATGCATCTAGGCCATCCAATTTTATTTGCTCAAAGGAGTCATAGTGTTGATCAATATGAGCTTGTGCTTCAGCTCCTCGTTCTAAGCCATCAATAGTAAAGGGATGAACATGAAATTGGGCAATTTGGTTGCAAGCACCCACTAAGCGAAAAAACTGGCGTTCAGTGGCTTCAAGTGCAGCATCCGGCATAATATTGAGTAAGCCAATATGCAACTCTCGAATATGTTGATGACTGGCGCGTTCAGCATTCAGAATATCCTCACCTTCCTCAAGTAAACGCTGGAAGGTAGGTAGTTTGGTGTGAGCAACTAAAGGCATATCTAATTATTCCCTTTTTTGCTGATTGCCTCAGCAATTAGCCGGATAAAATCATCTTCATTTGAGACATTAGCAACATCATTTGCGTCGATAGTATAGCCGTATTGATCTGCAATAGCTTGGTATCGAGGAAGCCTTGATTTGAATAGCTCAGGAAATACCCAGCTAACAAAATCATCGGGTGGAATTAAGTCAGGGTTTTTATAGTTGTTTAAAGCCATAAATTCGGCTAACGTTTCATCTAAAAAAGCCTCTCGGTAATACAAAGGCTTCGGGTCGGTTTTTGCACGCGAGATAATCGTTTGCTCTAGTGATTCAGGAATTTTAATATAAATAATAACCGTGTGCTCTGCTAAAGTTTCTAACACTTCGGGATTATCTAGTTCGCAAGCACTCCCTCCTGCATCATTTAAAAAATGCTTATAGCCGTATATATCTTCAGCTTTATGAATAAATTCTGGAACATCATTTAAGGCGGCAATTTCAGCTTTATGGTGTAAGGCTTGTCGGCGTTTAAATTCTTTTATTGATAAGCCATCTAGTGCAGGATCCCCCAATTTACCTAAAAAGCTGGAGATAAGGGCTAAATTATTAAAGGTAATATTATTATGTATATAAATAGAGTCTGACAGTAATAGCTTTTTTAGAAAAGGCACTTCCATTGCCTGACGTTTAATATTGTCTAAAATAGGCTCATCTAGATACTTGGTACCAATTCTGTAATCAGCTGAGTAGTGAAACCATTTATCTCTAGGAAGCTTATTTGCCAGTGTGGTTTTACCTGCACCAGACATGGCGAGCAGAGTAATACTTTTGGATTCCCAGTCCAAGAATTGTTGGGGCGTTATTTTCATTAACTATTGCCTTAATTATCTAGTATGTCCGATATATTTATATCTTCTTGCTCTGGTTTTAAATGGGTGTCAGGGTCTGAGTAACCAAGGTCATCCGGTTCAATTTCATCAAAAGGTGCAGTCCAGTCTTCAGGCGCTTCAATATAATCAAAGGTGGAGTTATACCAGGAATCTTTGTCATATTCGCCAATATCACCATTGATATATTGTACTTCAATGGTGTCATCACTTTCCTCTAAGGCAACGACTTTAAAAGTTAAGTCATTTTCAACATCTTTATACCAGCTGCCAATTTTTGGGTCAGTAATTGTAGTCATTATTTTATCCTTTTTATCAAGCTGTGTATTCATCATAGCTAAATTTTTAACGCTTGTGTGAGGGATAATCAAATTATTTTAAAAACAGTTTTTGGGCAGGGGGTTTAAGAAAATCAGGCAAAAAAAATGCAGCTGTTAGGCCGCATTGAGGGTATATTTTTAGGAAAAGCTATAAATGAGTCCCGAAGTGGGGAAAGCATTTAAGTTATGAGCATTTTACCGATATAGCCCTTGCTTGGGAATGTGACAAATCGACGCGTGACATTTTGTCGCGGTTTATTGTTCCACCAGATAACTCAACCGTGCAAACTCGGCCAGTGAAATGGACTCAGCTCGTAGTGTAGGGTTAATATCTAAAGCGAGCATTTGCTCTTCAGTTATCAGTTTTTTTAGTGAATTTCGCAGTGTTTTTCTACGTTGAGAAAAGGCAGTTGTCACGACAGTATTTAAATCTTTTATACTTTTAACTTCAACCGGTGGTTTTTGGTAGGGCATCAATCTTACGATAGATGACATAACCTTTGGAATGGGGTTAAAACTCTCAGGAGGAACATCAAAAACCAGTTCCGTTTCACAGTAATATTGAATCATCACACTGAGACGGCCATATTTTTTAGTGCCTGGGTCTGCACACATGCGGTCAACCACTTCTTTTTGTAGCATGAAATGCATATCTTCAATGCAGTTACAGCTATTAAGTAAGTGAAATAACAAGGGTGTTGATATGTTGTACGGTAAATTACCAATGATGCGTAGTTTTTCATCAGCTTTAGCCAGAGCAGAAAAATCAAACCGTAGGGCATCTGCACTGTGAATGGTGAAGTTATCTAAATGGTCAAACCGATCAGTCAGTACTTTAACTAAGTCTCTATCTAACTCAACAACATCTAATAATACTTTTTGTTGTAATAAAGGCTCTGTTATTGCTCCAAGGCCTGGTCCAATTTCCACCCAGTGCTCTCCACTGCTAGCCTGTATATTCGATAAAATATTATAGATAACATTATGATCCTGAAGAAAGTTTTGACCAAAGCGTTTGCGGGCTTTATGTGTTGTTTGTCGTGTGCTCATAAGTTTTATTAAATCTTTAGTCTGTCATTTAAAGCGGGTTGGTTTTCTGGTTTTTAGAATAAATAGTGTTATTTGATTTAGCCATCTCTATCGCTGTTTTTACAGCAAGCTCTAAACTACCTAAATTAGCCTTACCTGTTCCTGCCAAGTCAAGAGCCGTTCCGTGGTCAACGGAGGTGCGAATAATGGGTAAGCCAAGTGTAATATTAACGGCTTGACCAAAACCTTTGTACTTTAAAACAGGTAAGCCTTGGTCGTGGTACATGGCTAAAACGGCATCGGCAGATTGCAGGTATTTTGGTGTAAATAGGGTATCCGCAGGTAACGGACCTTGTAAATCAATCCCCTGTTTTCTTAAAAGCTCTAAAGTTGGTTCAATTATTTCTATTTCTTCTCTACCTAAATGACCATTTTCCCCGGCGTGAGGGTTAAGGCCACAAACGAGTATTTTAGGATTTGGGATAGCAAAGTAATTTTTTAGATCTTTGTGTAATAAGGTGATGACCCTATTTAAACAACCTGTTGTAATGGCTTTGCTAACTTCGGATAATGGCAGGTGAGTTGTGGCCAGGGCAACGCGTAAGCCTTTTGTTGCCAGCATCATAACAGGGTGGCCACCCGTTATATCGGCAATAAATTCTGTATGCCCTGTAAAGGGAATGCGGGCATCATTAATAATCCCTTTATGCACGGGGGCTGTTACCATGGCATCAAATAACTGATCTAAACAACCTTGAGAGGCTACTCGAATTGTTTCGATGACATAGGCGCTATTTTTGCTCAATAATTCACCAGAAATAACAGGGGCTGCTAATGAAATAGGCAAAACAGTGACTGATCCTGCTTGGCTCGGCTTGGCTTCAGCTGTAGGGTCAAAAATATTAATGGATATATTTAAGCCTAATTGTACAGCTCTCTGAGCTAATAATTTTGGGTCTGCTATTATTATAAGGGCGCAAGATTGAGCTTTTTGTGCCAATTGAATACACAAGTCTGGGCCAATTCCTGCAGGTTCACCCGAGGTAAGTACAATGCGTGGAGTTGATGTTGCTGCTGGGATCATAGAAGAAAATTGGGCCTGTTTCGAAAGTTATATTTTATCGTTAAGCTGAGTCGTTATGTGGATTTATTCGTTATATTTGAAAGTATGTATTTTATACGTAGTTAGGTTTTTGCAATGGTTATAGGGTTGTTATGAAGAGTGGACGATTACTTTTAAGATTTACTCAGTTTGTTACTGCGTATCCGTGGTGGGTATTGGTATCCCTTTTTCTGCTGGTATCAATAATAGCAGGGGGCCTTTCAACCCTTGGTTTTAATAATGACTATCGGGTGTACTTTAGCAAAGAAAACCCTCAATTACAGGCATTTAATAATATACAAGATACTTATAATAAGTCAGATTCTGTGATGTTTGTCCTGCAGCCTAAAGATGGAGATGTATTTAGTCAGCAAACTTTATTGATTATTCAACAATTAACAGAAAAATCTTGGAAAATACCCTTCTCAAGTCGGGTTGACTCAATCACTAATTTTCAATATACCAAAGCAGAGGGTGATGATTTGTTAGTGTCTGACCTTGTCCCTGATCCTATGGTTTCAATACAAGAAAGGGAAAAAATCAAGAAAATAGCCTTAAATGAGCCTTTTCTTGTCAATAAGCTGGTCTCTGTTCGAGGGGATGTGGCTGGGGTTAATGTCGTAGTACAGCTACCAGGGGATGATCACAACGAAGTAACTGTGGTGGCAGCAGCAGCAAGAAAGTTGGTGGTAGAGATAGAGACTACTTACCCCGAAATGAAGGTTTATTTGTCAGGGATGGCAATGATGAGTAATGCCTTTAATGAATCTGCGTTGGAAGATAATACCTTATTGATTCCTGTGATGTATCTTTGTGTCATTCTGGTTTTATGGGGAAGCTTTAAATCGTTGTCTGCCACTATTTCTGTGGTGATACTGATTATTTTTTCTGTGATTTCATCATTAGGCATTGCGGGCTGGTTAGGGTGGGCTTTAACGCCAACCTCTGCTATTGCCCCAACCATTATTTTAACCATGGCTGTGGCTGATTGCGTGCATATATTGGTCACCCAATTTCATAACCGGCGGATTGGACATGAAAAGAAGCAGGCAATACAAGAAAGCATAAGAATTAATTTTCAGCCTATCTTTTTAACTAGTATCACAACGGCAATTGGTTTTTTAAGTATGAACTTTAGTGATGCGCCTCCCTTTAGGGATTTGGGTAATATGGTGGCTATGGGAGTCATCTTTGCTTGGTTTTTTTCTATTACATTACTGCCAGCGTTGATGACGATATTACCCGGTAAAGTTAAGCTGCAAAACAAGCCTGACAACCAATTAATGAAAAGGTTAGCTGAATGGGTGATAAAAAAACGGAAAGCATTATTAATTGCTAACAGTATGGGGGCATTGATTATGATTTCATTTGTGCCGATGAACCAATTAAATGATGATTTTGTAAAGTATTTTGATGAAAGTACAGAGTTTAGAAAATCAACGGACTTCCTGAATGAAAATATGGGCGGGATTTATAATATTGAGTTTTCAATTCACGCCAATGAGGCTGGTGGTATCAGTGAGCCTGCATTTTTAAATACGGTTGACATGCTAGTTGAGTGGCTAAATACGCAGCCAGAAGTTGTACATATCAATACTGTAACGGATATTTTTAAGCGCCTGAATAAAAATATGCATGGCGATAATGATGAATGGTATCGCTTACCTGAAATGCGTGATCTTGCCGCACAATATTTATTGCTTTATGAAATGTCATTACCTTATGGTTTAGATCTGAATGACCAGATTAATATTGATAAGTCAGGTGTTCGTATTACGGTTTCTTTGGAAGGTATGAGCTCAAACAAAATGCTTGCACTAGAACAGCGAATAAATCTGTGGGTTACACAAAATATAACCCAATATAGGGTTGAGTTAGCCAGCCCTATTCTAATGTTTTCTCATATTGGAAGTCGGAATATTATTCGAATGATTATTGGGTCTATATTGGCTTTAATACTTATTTCCTTTTTACTGATGTTAGCTTTTAAATCTTTTAAATTGGGGTTGATTAGTTTGATCCCTAATTTAGTACCAGCAGGTGTTGCTTTTGGTATTTGGGGCTTGATTAATGGACAAATTGGCTTAGGTCTATCGGTTGTGACAGGGTTAACTTTAGGTATTGTGGTTGATGATACGGTACATTTTATTAGTAAATATCAGCGAGCAAGAACTGAAATGGGAATGAATAGCGAGGATGCGGTACGGTATGTATTTTCAACGGTTGGAGTGGCGCTATGGATTACCTCCACGGTTTTAGTCATTGGCTTTTTGGTATTAAGTTTATCTCACTTTACCATGAACGCAGAAATGGGCTTGATGACGGCAATTACCATTGCAATTGCTCTGTTTTTAGATCTACTTTTTTTGCCCCCATTGTTGATGTTTATGGATAAAAAATAAGTATTGAATTCAAACACTTTCTTTCGAAAAAATTTAAAGAGGTAGAGGTTGTATTCTGTCTTATAACTGTACTTTGTAGGAGCGTCCGCCCCCGGCGCGAATCAAATCATGCTCTTTTCTCTATCAAGTAAGCCATTATCAATCGCACCGGGGGCGGGCAGATACTCCTACCTTATTCGGGTTAAAGCGACAGCGTTGATTCAGCCCCCCTTAAAGATCAAGCTCTTTTATTTTTCGAGTGAGAGTATTTCGTCCATAACCTAATAATAAAGCCGCTTCATTCTTTTTACCTGAAGTGTATTTAAGCGCGGCTTTGATAAGAATACCTTCGACCTCAGGAATAATTGTTTTTGCCACCTCTGCTTGACCTAATTGTAGCTGCTGATTTATTTGTTGTTCTAATAAGGATTTCCAGCTTCCATAGCTTTGTTCTTCGCTATCTTTTTCGGCAATGGAAAGCTCAGGGGGAAGGTCTTCCAGATAAACCTCTCTACCTGATGCCATCACCGTCAGCCAGCGGCAAGTGTTTTCTAACTGCCTAACATTTCCCGGCCAAGGGAGAGCGCTCAAAAAGGATTCAACTTCTGGTTTTAGGATCTTTGCTTCACTGCTTAGCTCAATAGCCGCTTCATTCAAGAAATGACGCATTAATAATGGAATATCCTGTTTGCGTTCATTGAGAGGCGGAATGTGAATGCGGATAACATTAAGGCGATGAAATAAATCTTCTCTAAACAGGCCTTTTTCAACTAAAGCTTCCAGGTTCTGGTGAGTCGCAGCGATAATACGCACATCAACTTTAACCGCAGAGTGTGAGCCGATGGGGTAGAACATGTTATCTGCAAGAACTCGAAGCAGGCGTGTTTGTAATTCTGCTGGCATATCACCGATTTCATCTAAAAATAAAGTGCCGCCATTGGCTTGCTCAAAGCGTCCAGCTCTTCGAGTATAAGCACCAGTAAAAGAGCCCTTTTCATGACCAAACAGTTCCGATTCCATCAGGTCTTTTGGGATCGCCGCCATATTTAAAGCGATAAATGGATTTTTGTTTCGTGGACTATGTCGATGTAAAGCTTTCGCGACCAGCTCTTTGCCTGTTCCTGATGCGCCATTAATTAACACGGTAATATGTGATCGAGCTAAGCGACCAATTGCGCGAAACACTTCCTGCATGGCGGGGGCTTCACCAATTATTTCAGGGGGATCTTCTAGCTGTTCGGGCTCAAGTATTTCAAGTGATTTACGCTGTTTACTTTGTAAGCAGGCGCGATGCACGACATCTACCACTTCATTAATATCAAAGGGTTTGGGTAAGTATTCAAATGCGCCACCATGGAATGCTGAAACCGCACTGTCTAAGTCAGAGTGCGCTGTCATAACAATCACGGGTAAGTCGGGATAGCTGTGTTGTATTTGTTTTAATAATGCAAAGCCATCCATCCCTGGCATTCTGATGTCGGTGATTAGAGCATCGGGTATTTCGTTTTGTAGAGCTTCCAGAACATTGGAGGCATTAGCGAAGCTTTTGCAAATTATTGATGCTTTTTGTAAAGCTTTATCAAGTACCCAGCGGATAGATTTATCATCATCGACGACCCAGACAACATTAGAATCGGACATTTTTATTCTCCAAGGGTAAATAAATTGAGAAAATAGTGTTTTCTGGTTCGCTCTCGCATTCAATCAGTCCGTTATGTTGGTTAATTAATGATTGGGCAATAGATAAACCCAAGCCAGTACCTTCTGCGCGACTGGTAATCATAGGGTAAAAAATTTGGCTCATAAGTTCGGGGTTAATCCCTGGGCCATTGTCGATAATATCTATTTTGGCGGTTAATTTATAACGTTTTCTACCAATAGTTGTATGACGCTGAATTCGTGTTTTTAGTATAAGCTTTCCGCCTGTTTGCATTGCTTGAACCGCATTTTGCACAATATTTAGAATTGCTTGAATCAGTTGGTTCTTATCCGCTTTTAATTCGGGAATGCTAGGGTCGTAATCAGTGATTATACGGATACTATTATTTCCTTCAATATTGACTAAATGTCTGACGCGTTCTAACACCTCATGAATATTTAAAGACTCTTTCCTTGAGGGTTTGTTGGGGCCGAGCATTTTATCCATTAAAGATTTTAAACGATCGGACTCTTGAATAATAATTTGGGTATATTCTTTTAATTCGGCATCGGCTAATTCAAGCTCAAGCAATTGCGCTGCACCTCTGATTCCGCCGAGAGGATTTTTAATTTCATGAGCAAGCCCTTTAATAAGCATTCGGCTGATATTTTGTTGGGTAAAAAGCTGCTCTTCTTTGCTGATACGGAGATGTCTATCAATCTGTTGTAATTCAACTAAGATTTCATTGAGCTCACCATCTTTTAGTAAAGGCGTTGCACTAAAGTTAATGGTTATGGACTGTTTCAGGTGATTGAGATTTAACTCTCGATCCACGAGTGGCTCATTATTTTTTAAGCACTGTTGAAGGTTCAATAATAAAGACTTTGAGGGCTTGAACAGTGCTTTTGCGTCAAGTCCTAATAAGTGTTTTGCACTATCCGCTAATAAAACTTCACCTGCAGTATTAATGTAGGTTAAGACTAATTGTTGATTAAATAACAAAATAGCTTCATTAAGGTGAGCAAGTATTTTTTTATGCACAGAGACGGTCATTAGGTTGATGGATTTAAAACTTAAAAGCAAATTTTATACCACTATTCCCTTATTCAAAAGAGATGGGTGTAAAACGGGATAGCTCATTATTTTAATAGCTAATGATGAAGCTAAAGATAGCGATTGAGTGATTTAGACTGTGTTGATTGACAGAAAGAATGTTGCAGAGGGGGGCAAGGAGGAGTTAAAGCAGGGCAAACAAAAACGCCCCAGAAAGGGGCGTTCTAGACTTGCATTTGCTACAAAGTAGCAAAATAATCTTACAAGCTGTAGTACATATCAAATTCTACAGGATGTGTGCTCATGCGTAGACGAGTCACTTCTTCCATTTTAAGTTCAATATAACTATCAATCACATCATCAGTAAATACACCGCCGCGAGTTAAGAACTCACGATCTTCATCTAATGCTTTTAATGCTTCATCAAAAGAAACAGCAACTTGTGGAATTGCTTTTTCTTCTTCTGGTGGTAAGTCATATAAATCTTTGTCCATCGCTTCACCTGGATGGATTTTATTTTCGATACCGTCAAGGCCAGCCATTAGCATTGCAGCGAAGCAAAGGTATGGGTTAGCAGTTGAATCACCAAAACGTACTTCAATACGACGTCCTTTTGGATTGTTTACAAAAGGAATACGGATAGATGCAGAACGGTTACGGGCAGAGTATGCAAGCATAACCGGTGCTTCATAACCAGGTACTAAACGTTTGTAGCTGTTTGTTGATGCGTTAGCAAAAGCGTTAAGTGCTTTGGCGTGCTTGATGATGCCGCCGATGTAGAATAAAGCAGTTTCTGATAAACCGCCGTATAAATCACCAGAGAATAAGTTGTTGCCATCTTTAAATAAAGATTGGTGAACGTGCATGCCGTTACCATTATCGCCAACAAGAGGTTTAGGCATAAAAGTAGCTGTTTTGCCGTATGCGTGAGCAATGTTAGCAATAACATATTTTAATTCTAAAACTTCATCTGCTTTTTTAACTAAAGTGTTAAATTTTGTACCAATTTCACACTGTCCAGCTGTTGCAACTTCATGGTGATGTACTTCAGTCTCTTGTCCCATTTCTTCAAGCACAAGACACATTGCAGAACGCATATCTTGTAGAGAATCAACAGGAGGAACAGGAAAGTAACCGCCTTTTACACTAGGACGGTGACCAATGTTACCATCTTCGTAGGCTTTTTCTGAGTTCCAGCCAGCTTCTTCTGAATCAATTTTGTAGCCACAGCTACCCATATCTGAATTCCAACGAACATCGTCGAATACGAAAAATTCATTTTCTGGACCAAAGTATGCAGTATCAGCAATACCAGTTGATTGCATGAATGCTTCAGCTCTGTGTGCAATAGAGCGAGGATCACGCTCGTAGCCTTGCATATCTTTAGGCTCAATAATGTCACAACGCAAGATTAAAGTCGTATCATCAAAGAATGGGTCTAAAACGGCAGTTGATGGATCAGGCATTAAGATCATGTCTGATTCGTTAATGCCTTTCCAGCCAGCAACTGAAGAGCCATCAAACATGTTGCCCTCTTCAAAAGTGTCTTCGTCAATAGTATGAGCTGGAAATGTTACATGTTGCTCTTTACCGCGGGTGTCACAAAAACGAAAGTCAACAAACTTGACATCGTCTTCCTGAATCATTTTAAGAACGTTCTCTACTGACATTAGTCAAGGTCTCCAAGGAAAAATTGTATTAATTATAATTATTTGGCTTAGATAAATTAAGCGACTATAAAGATAACACCGATTAATATAAAGTGCCATATAAAAACAAAGCTTCCAGCGGGGTTGAGGTGCAGGAAGCTTTGTATAAAAAGCAAGGGTTGCTTAAAAAGTGAAGATCATATCCATTGATACGGCAACTTGGTCGTTTTCATTACCGGCATCATAAACTGCACCAGCACCATTAGTATCGGCCCAGTCATAACGTACTTCAGGGCGGAATTTTAACCATGAAACAGGACTGTAGTTAAGGCCTGCTGAAACAGCATAATAGTTAGCGCTAAAATCTGAAACGCGGTTGTCGTTGTCACTAAACCATTCAACTCGTAAACCTGCTGCTAGTTTATCGTTAATATCATAAGTTAGGTATTGATTGATACCGTACCAGTCTGAATCTTCCCCTGCAGCTACACCATTCTCCGTAGTGCCAAAGTCATGTTGAAAAACGTAATGCAGATTATCGCTGAGATCGTGAGACAGAACGACACTATACATAGTGGTATTTTGCGCAACAGAGTCATCGCCATTTTCCCCTGTAATTAATGAAACGGCCAAGGCTGTTTTCTCATCATCACTCGTCCAGTTTGCTCCACCTAGGAAGCTCCAGTCGCCTCCGTTTTCATCAAAGTTGTCCCAGCCCGTTACTGCACCACCTGAAACGGAAATATTGTCATTCACTTGGTAATTTAGCAAGACGCCGCTGTGGGTAAACGGTTCAGCATAAAGCATGGTATAGGCATGAGAATAGAAAAAGTTATCCGGTGCGGTAACCACTTCGTAGCCTATATTGGTATAAAAATGACCGACTTTAGCGGTTAGTCCGTTGCCTATAGGGGCATAAATTTCAGCGTAGGCTTGTGGAAAGGCAACGTCATATTGATTAGATGATTTATTGTTTGTTGAGCCGAGGATCTGGTTATCCAGACCAGTTGCTTGGGTTCTTTTTGCATCTGTACCAAACATAAAATCAACACGGCCACCAATTGACCAATCATTACCGCTAGTGTTGACGGCTTTTTCAATATAAAGGTTAAGTTGATTTAGGTTTACTTCGTTAATTCGGTCATTAAAAAGGATCGGTTCATTTGAGTTGTGATCTCCGTTGTGAGAAGCGTAAGTAATTCCGACAGCAGCCCATCCACCAATCTCAATTCCTAGATCTTTTA
>CAZMQH010000029.1:0-2731 GCA_964568245.1 uncultured Methylomarinum sp. | reverse complement strand
GCGTAAGTAATTCCGACAGCAGCCCATCCACCAATCTCAATTCCTAGATCTTTTAAAATTTTCGCATCGTTAATGTTTGAACCTGTTAGTGACTCAATTGCGCCTTCTGCATAGGCGATGTTAGTTGTTATTAAGCTGCAGCCCATAATGATGGGGGCGATATGTTTTATTTTCATTGGGGTTTGCTCCTGTTGTATAAAAGGTAATGAAAATAAAATAGCAACTAATATGCCACAAAATCAGTTGTTTATTTTCAATGGCTTATAGTACTATATTAAAAGTGACCTGATCCATATAGGTGCACTTGTTGTTAGCGATAGACAGATTTTTCTTATGCTGAAAAAACGGTTGCTATAAAATAAACTTAATAAAAACAAAGGGTTGTTGCTTATAAGCAACAAAGTGGGGCGATTCTCTAGCTGATGACCCTGTTTTGGTGCGTTTTTGAGGGGGGGGATGGTGAGTTTGTTGATTCTTCGGCTTATATTTATTGGCATGTTAAATGCTTTGGTAATTTCTGTTTACTACTAACTACTGCAAAGAAGGTATTTATGAAATTAATAACCGCTATTGTTAAACCGTTCAAATTAGATGATGTGCGAGAAGTGCTTTCCGATATAGGCGTTTCTGGAATTACAGTAACTGAAGTTAAAGGTTTTGGTCGTCAGAAAGGACATACCGAACTTTATCGTGGCGCTGAATATGTTGTTGATTTTTTACCAAAAGCAAAAATTGAAGTTGCGGTAGGGGATGACCTGGTTGAGCAAGCTGTTGAAGCAATTACTAAAGCAGCCAACACAGGAAAAATAGGGGATGGTAAAATATTCGTAACAGCCCTAGAGCAAGTTATACGCATTCGTACCGGTGAAACTGGCGATGAAGCTTTATAAAACAATAATTAAAAAAGAGGTGATAGAGTGGAAGTTTTAAATAGATTAACAGAATTGAGCTATGCGCTTGATACGTTCTACTTTTTAATAAGTGGAGCCTTAGTTATGTGGATGGCTGCTGGCTTTGCTATGCTAGAGGCAGGCTTGGTACGCGCTAAAAATACAGCAGAAATTTTAACTAAAAATATCGCGCTATTCGCGATTGCTTGTATTATGTATATGTTAAGTGGATATAATATTATGTATCCAGCAGAAGCGGTGAATAGTGTCTGGCCTGGTATTAGCTTTTTGCTAGGTGGAGATCACACAGTGGAAGCTGTATTAGCTAGCAAAGGTGAGACTTACTACTCCCAATTAGCTGATTTCTTTTTTCAAGTGGTTTTTGTTGCTACTGCGATGTCTATTGTATCGGGTGCAGTAGCTGAGCGAATGAAGCTTTGGGCTTTCTTGGCTTTTTCAGTGGTGATGACAGGTTTTATTTATCCATTACAAGGGTATTGGAAATGGGGCGGTGGATTTTTAGATACTTTAGGTTTTTATGATTTTGCTGGATCAGGCGTGGTGCATTTATGTGGTGCAACAGCTGCATTTGCTGGAGTCCTTTTATTAGGGGCTCGTAAAGGTAAATACGGTGAAAATGGCGAAATATATCCAATCCCTGGTTGTAACCTGCCTTTAGCAACGTTAGGAACATTTATCCTATGGTTAGGCTGGTTTGGCTTTAACGGTGGGTCACAGTTAATTATTTCTAATATTAGTGACGCAAATTCAGTTGCTATGGTGTTTGTTAATACTAATGCCGCCGCTGCGGGTGGTGTAGTTGCTGCGTTATTAACCGCGCAAATAATGTTTGGTAAAGCTGATTTATCGATGACCTTGAACGGTGCATTGGCTGGGTTGGTTGCGATTACTGCCGATCCATTATCTCCGACTCCGATGGTTGCGACCATGATTGGTGCTGCTGGTGGGATATTAGTTGTATTATCAATTATCACTATTGATAAGTTAAAGCTTGATGACCCAGTAGGTGCAACATCTGTGCATGGTATTGTGGGTATTTGGGGCTTATTAGCGGTTTGTATTTCAAACCCTGAAGCAACATTAAGTGCTCAATTAATTGGTATTGCTTCTATTTTTAGTTTTGTATTTGTTGCAAGCTTTATTACTTGGTACATTCTTAAAATGGTTATAGGTATTCGCGTTAGTGAAGAAGATGAATACCACGGTGTTGATTATTCTGAGTGTGGTCTGGAAGCATATCCAGAGTTTACCGATAGCAGTAAAGGTTAAGCTTGGTTCTACAATATTTTTTAAATTGTAGGAAAAAAAACGGGGGCAATCTTGCCCCCGTTTTTTTTTGCACTGAAAAAATAGTATTTATAGCCTGCATTGCACTATTTTGGTGTGTAACAATTGTATCTTGGGTCATAATTTACTATGATGGCAGGGTAGCCTCTTTGAGGGATTTAAGATCGACTAGGAATAAAAATGAAATTAATAACAGCAATAATAAAACCATTTAAATTAGATGATGTTAGAGAGGCCCTTTCTGAAATTGGTGTCACTGGCGTAACGGTAACAGAAGTTAAAGGCTTTGGACGTCAAAAAGGACATACCGAGCTATATCGTGGTGCAGAATATGTGGTTGATTTTTTACCAAAAGTTAAAATGGAAATTGCAGTTTCAGAAGAACATGTAGAGCAAGCTGTTGACGCGATTGTAAAAGCAGCAAATACAGGAAAAATTGGAGATGGAAAAATCTTTGTTTCGATTCTAGAACAAGTAATAAGAATTAGAACGGGCGAAACGGGCAGGGAAGCAATTTAAATAACAGGTCTTAG
>CAZMQH010000028.1:0-17040 GCA_964568245.1 uncultured Methylomarinum sp. | reverse complement strand
TTCCAATAAAAGTAGATATTCTTTATGACACCTGAAGTTATTTCAACCATTGCCCAAGATACCGTGCTGGTTGCTATTAAGCTAATCGCCCCTATTTTATTATCTTCTTTAGCTGTTGGCTTACTTGTTGCGATGTTTCAAGCCGCCACACAAATTAATGAGCAAACATTAACTTTTATTCCAAAGCTTGCGATGGTCATCATCGTATTAATACTTGCTGGCCCTTGGATGCTGCAGGTTATTATTGATTATTTTCAAGATTTGATTCGGAACATACCTGAAATAATAGGATAAAGCAGTGAACTTTACTGAACAAGAATTAATAGCCATGTTGGCGTCATTTGCTTGGCCATTTATTCGGATTAGTTCGATGTTTATTTCTATGCCTATCTTTAGTGTTAAATCATTACCTGCAAAGATTAGAGTGCTTGCTTCATTTTTAATTACCATGGTGGTTGTCCCTGTTTTGCCAGCAATACCCAATATAGCTATTTTTAGCTATCAAGGTTTTTTAGTGACTGTTCAGCAGCTAGTGATAGGTTTGTCCACAGGCTTTATTTTACAAATGGTTTTTGCAGTGATGTTGATAGGAGGGCAGAGTATTGCCTATAGTATGGGGTTGGGGTTTTCGTCAATGGTTGATCCAGCAACAGGTATTCAAGTGCCTGTTATTGCACAAGTGTTTGTGATTTCTTCTAGTTTAATGTTTCTGGCGGTTAATGGACACTTATTATTAATTGAAATGTTGGTTGCAAGTTTTACCACTTTACCAATTGCTACGGTAGGTTTTAGCATGGTCGATATATGGTCTATTATTGCCTGGAGTAGTCAAATGTTTACGGGAGGCTTGTTATTAGCAATGCCTGAAATTGCCGCTTTACTGTTCGTCAATATAAGTTTTGGTGTTGCAGCTAGATCTGCTCCACAATTACAAATTTTTGGTGTAGGCTTCCCTATCACCATTATGTTAGGTATGGTTTTAATTTGGGTATCGATAGCCAATACATTAGACGTTTTTTCTGATGTATTAAGTAATGGGTTTGGCTTGATTAGTCAGTTACTAAGAGTGTGACTTTACAGGTGAAATATAGTGGCTGAAGATTCAGGGCAAGATAAAAGCGAGGAACCCACCGAGAAGCGTCTTACCGACGCGAGGAAAAAAGGCCAAATACCAAGGTCAAAAGAACTCAATACCTTTATGGCATTGATGACGGCGGCTATTATGTTACTGTTTGTGGGTGACTCGATTGCAAAAGGGCTGGCGCGACTGATGCAACAACAATTTAGTTTGAGTCGAGAAGTTATTTTTGACCCAGCCAGCCCCATTATTTATTTTGAGCAAGTATTAATGGATGGATTGTTGCTCATTGTTCCTCTGGTTATTCCTTTAGTTATTGTTGCATTAATCACGCCTATGATGTTGGGCGGCTGGAATTTCACAATGGAATCCATGGCTCCAAAAGTGTCAAAAATGAATCCTTTTTCAGGCTTAAAAAGGATGTTTGGTGTTCAAGGGGTTGTTGAGTTATTAAAGGCGGTGGTAAAAATTGCATTAGTATTCTTTGTGGCTGGGGCGTTATTTAATGTGAAGTTTGATCAGTATATGGGCTTGAGTTCTTTGTCTTTAAATGGCGCGGTGACTAAAGCTCTTGATTTGATTATGTTCGGTTTTTTAATTTTAAGCTCAACCTTGATATTAGTGGTCGCAATTGATGTACCTTTTCAATTGTGGAATACCAAGCGACAATTAAAAATGACTAAGCAAGAAGTAAAGGATGAGTCTAAAGAGCAAGAAGGAAACCCTGAAGTTAAAGGGAAAATCAGACAAAAGCAAATGGAGATGTCACAACAACGGATGATGGATGATGTGCCAAAAGCAGATGTGATTGTTACCAACCCCTCGCACTATGCTATCGCTTTAAAATATGACCCTATGGGCACGGGAGCTCCAATTGTGGTAGCTAAGGGGGTTGATTTAATTGCTGCACATATACGAAATATAGCGCTGGGTGCTGATATACCTCTAATTGCAGCACCACCTTTAGCAAGAGCTTTGTTTTATTCAACTGAGCCAGGAGAAGAGATTCCTAAGGGACTTTTCTTATCAGTAGCACAAGTTTTAGCCTATGTTTTTCAATTAAAAACAGCCACTGAAAATAGAACCGAAAAACCAACACCGCCAAGGGATTTGAAAGTTCCTCCCGAATTTAGGCAACAGTAAAATACTCGTTGTCTTTTTATGACTGGCCGCGTGAAGTATATGTAGAGAAAACCTAAATTTTGATTGAAATAGTGAGGTGAACAAATAAAATATCTATTTGCTTAATAGGTTTACTTTATATACCCTTACTTGGTATTACTTTTGAAAATTTATAATTATGCAATCCACATCAGTTACAAGTAAAGGCCAGATAACCATTCCTAAGCATATTCGACAACAACTTGGAATACGAAAAGGAAGTAAATTAGAAGCTGTTATCGTAGGGAATCATATTGAATTGTATATTGACCATATACCTGCCCCCATTAAATCTACTGGATTTGCAATGTTACAAAGCAACCGTCCAGCCGTACCAACAGACTTTGACCCTGCGAATTTATTAAATAATGATCGGGCTTGATACTAATATTTTAGCTCGCTACTACATCCAGGATGTCGCAGATACCGAGGCTGAAAAACAACATAAATCAGCTCTAAAATTGATAGAGTCAGGAGAACCGTTAATGGTTTGCAAAACGGTTCTCCTTGAATTTGAATGGGTAATGAGAGGTTATTATAAATTCACTTCCTCTGATATTAGTACGGTTTTTCAACATTTATTATCCTTGGAACATGTAGCGATAGAAGATCGTACAACTGTACAGCAAGCAATCGGTAACTTTGAGCTTGGCTTTGATTTTGCAGATGCGGTGCATCATGCCAGCTACAAAGACTGTACTCACATAGCTTCTTTTGATGATAAAAAATTTGCGAGGCGTGCCAAACGAAATGCTTTAATGCCTTCAGTAATAGTGCCAAAATAAAGAAACTTTAATTTCTATATATAGAAAAATAATCAATAGGTTATTGACCTTCAAGAGCCCAAAAATATGGACCAAGCTAGCATAGTCGAAAAACTTAAATCATTCGCAGGGATGGGATTAGGTGCACCTCTAGTCATTGTGATGATTTTATCAATGATTATATTGCCATTACCTGCCTTTATATTGGATCTGTTTTTTACTTTCAATATTGCATTTTCACTGATTATTTTATTGGTGGTTATTTACAGTATAAAACCTCTAGAATTCTCTGTTTTCCCCTCCGTCATTCTAATTGCAACATTGTTTAGGTTAGCCTTAAATGTCGCATCAACACGAATTGTATTATTAGAAGGGCATGAAGGCGGGGATGCTGCAGGTAAAGTTATTGAAGCATTTGGTGCCTTTGTCATTGGGGGGAACTTTGCGGTTGGTTTAGTTGTTTTTGCTATTTTAGTGATTATTAACTTTGTAGTTGTTACCAAGGGTGCGGGGCGAGTTGCTGAAGTGGGGGCTAGATTTACCTTAGATGCTATGCCCGGCAAACAAATGGCGATTGATGCCGATTTAAATTCAGGATTGATTGATCAGGATCAAGCAAGAGAGCGGCGTGCAGAAGTGGCGGCAGAAGCAGATTTTTACGGTTCGATGGATGGTGCTAGTAAGTTTGTTCGAGGTGATGCCATCGCGGGTATTATTATCTTATTCGTCAATATTATTGGGGGTATGGCTATTGGTGTTGGGCAGCATGATATGAGTTTCGCTAATGCTGGTGAAGTTTATGTCTTGTTAACCATTGGTGATGGATTGGTGGCTCAGATTCCTTCGTTATTGTTATCCACAGCTTCAGCGATAGTGGTCACCAGTGTAAGGGGGAGTAATGAAAATGTAGGCAAGCAAGTGAGTAATCAGTTGTTTAATGACCCCAAAGCATTAATTATTACAGCTGCAATTATTGGTATGTTAGGTGTAATTCCTGGCATGCCAAATTTAGTTTTTATTTTGCTCGCCTTGTCTTTATTAGGGGGGGCATATTTAATTGATAGAGGGCATAAAAAAGAGCAGGAAGATATTCTACAGCAAGTTGCACAAGTCCCTCAGCAGCAAGTTAGCGCCTCTGAAGTTAAAGAGTTAGGTTGGGATGATGTCATGCCTGTTGATGTGATTGGTTTGGAAGTGGGGTATAGGCTGATTCCATTGGTGGATAAAAATCAAGGCGGCCAATTAATGACGCGAATTAAAGGCGTGCGGAAAAAACTATCCCAAGAACTGGGGTTTTTAATTCCTTCAGTTCATATTAGAGATAATTTAGATTTATCACCTACAGCCTATCGAATTTCATTAATGGGCGTGGCGGTGGGGGAATCTGAAATTAGGCCCGAAATGGAAATGGCGATTAATCCGGGGCAAGTCTTTGGTTCATTGCAAGGTGAAGTGACGCAAGACCCTGCTTTTGGGCTTGAAGCTGTTTGGATAGAGAGCTCTCAAAAGGATCAGGCACAAACTTTAGGGTATACCGTGGTGGACCCTGGAACCGTGGTAGCCACGCATTTAAGTCATATTTTACAATCAAATGCCCATGAATTATTTGGCTATGAAGAAGCGCAGAATATTATGGATAATTTGGCTAAATCGGCACCTAAATTAGTTGAAGATTTAGTTCCTAAAACACTAGCTTTGGGCGTTGTTGTTAAAGTCTTGCAAAACCTACTGAGAGAAAATGTTTCCATTAGAGATATACGCACTATTGCCGAAACTTTGGCGGAGTATGGTGCCAAGAGTCAAGATCCTGACATCTTAACCTCTGCCTCGCGGGCTGCTTTAGGGCGGTCAATTGTCCATGAAATCAATGGAGTAGAAGAAACTTTTCCTGTTATTACTTTAGACCCAGAGTTGGAACAGTTGTTGCATCAATCTTTGCAAACGGCAGGCGAAAACGGTGCAGGGATAGAACCTGGACTCGCTGAGCAGATGCAAAAATCATTAGAAGAGAATTCTCTGAAAATGGAAATGGAAGGACAGGTTGCAGTGTTATTAGTATCTTCTTTTGTGCGTCCTTGGCTCGCTAGATTTGTTCGCCACTCAATTTCTGGGTTACATGTTTTGGCATATAATGAAATTCCTGAAGATCGTCAGATCAAAGTGGTTTCAACTGTCGGGCAGCGTGAATAGCACAAAAAATAAGATAATAGGAAAGTACCGATGAAAATTAAACGTTTTGTTGCAAAGGATATTCGCCAAGCTATGCGTATGGTTAAGAAGGAGCTAGGTGCTGATGCGGTGATTATGTCTAACAGGACGGTTGATGATGGTGTTGAAATTGTAGCGGCTAAAGATTTTGATGAACAAGCGATTCATAATAAGTTAAATTCACAAGAAGACCCATCGAACCAAGCGGTAAAAACTAAGAAAAATGTAGAATTAACGGACTTTGAAGCGGAAAGAAATAAACTACATATTGTGAGTAGTGCACGCAAGATCGGTGCTGATGGTGCTATTCCTAAACGACCTCTGCATCGTAATATTGATCAATACCTTGGATATTCTGAAAAGTTAACTGTTTCTAGTGAGAGCAAAAGGCCTGATACTGGTATGTATAAACCATCTTCGTTATCTAATAAACCAGTGCGAGCAACACAGCAGTTTAATCATGTTGTAAGAGAAGATATTAAGCAACAGTCGGCATCTATTCCAGAGAGTTTTATGCAGGAAATACGGAATGAAATTAAGGCACTGAAATCTGTACTGGATACTAAATTATCAGAGGTGTCATGGGGGCAGAATGCTCACGCTAATCCTGTACGAAATGATTTGTTACATCGTTTGGCTGATATGGGGTTTTCGAAGAAACTATCAACTAAAGTGGCTAATCGATTAGACAGTCATAAAGACTCTGCTTTTGCTTTTGAGAAAGCAAAAGAAATGTTAGCTAAAGTGTTGCCTATCTGTGATGATAATTTATTAGAATATGGTGGTATCGTTGCTTTAGTCGGACCAACGGGGGTTGGTAAAACGACAACCATTGCCAAACTTGCTGCCCAATTTATTTTAAAACATGGAGCTAATCAAGTCGCGTTGATAACAACAGATAATTATAGAATTGGTGCACATGAGCAATTATTAACCTATGGTCGCCTGTTAGATGTGCCTGTTAGAATAGCTGCTAATGCTGAAGAATTAAGAGGGCATATTGAAGTTTTTAATGATAAACGATTGATTTTAATAGATACAGCAGGTATGAGTCAGCGTGATATGCGTTTGGCTGAGCAAATCCAAACATTGCAACAAGACGATGTGCCGATAAAAACATATTTAGTGATGTCGGCTGCTACACAATACAAAGCAATGAATGAAATTATAACTGCTTTTAAAGTATTTGAGCCAGAATCCAGTATTTTGACTAAACTAGATGAAACAGTTGTGCAAGGTTCTGCTTTGTCAGCAAGTATAGAGCAACAATTACCAATTTCTTATATGACTAATGGACAACAAGTGCCTGAAGATATTTATTTCCCTGATGCTCTAGCTTTAATTGAGCAATGTGCAGCAGAGTTAGATGAAGAAAATGATTATAATAATGCGCTGAGTTATGGTGATTGGGCGGCAGAGGGCTATGCATAAACCACTTGATCAAGCGTCTGGGATCCGAAAAATGAGACAAATCAAACCAAAACCTGTTCGAGTTATTGCTATTACCAGTGGTAAGGGAGGGGTTGGTAAAACAAATTTATCAGTCAATTTAGGTGTAGCTCTATCTCAAATGGGACGAAGAGTCGCCTTGCTTGACGCTGATATGGGCTTGGCTAATGTTGATATTTTACTGGGGCTTTCCCCAAAATATAATTTATCTCATGTGTTACAAGGTGAGAAATCATTGGAAGATATTATGTTGACGGGGCCGGCCGGTTTAAAAGTAATACCTGCATCTTCAGGTGTACAGAAAATGGCTGAGCTTTCTAATATTGAACAAGCAGGTGTTATCCGAGCCTTTAGCGAAATAGATCGAAACTTAGATGTGTTGATTGTGGATACAGCGGCGGGTATTTCTTCTAGTGTGGTTAATTTTGCTCGTGCATGTCAGGAGATTATAGTTGTGGTTTGTGATGAGCCGACTTCATTGACGGATGCTTATGCTTACATCAAATTATTAAATCGAGATTATGGTTTAAACAAATTTCATGTTGTTGCTAATATGGTGCAATCAATAGTACAAGGGCAGCAGTTATTTAATAAGCTAACAAAAGTAACTGATAAATATTTAGATGTGACTCTAAATTATACCGGCGCGGTACCTTTTGATGAATATTTGCGAAAATCAGTTCAAAAACAAACCCCAGTGCTAGAAGCTTTCCCTCGTAGTAAATCCGCTTTAGCGATAAGAAATGTAGCATTAAAAATAGATGGTTGGCCTCTCAAAATACAAGCAGGCGGCTATTTAGAGTTTTTTGTTGAAAGAATGATTCAATATAGTACCCAAGAGGATGCCGCATGAAGGGAGCGGCAATGTACGCAACCACGATGCAAGCAGGAACCACTGATGACTTGGTGATTCAGCATGTACCTTTGGTTAAGCGAATTGCTTTTCATTTAATGGGACGGTTACCCGATACCGTATTAGTCGATGATTTGATTCAAGCGGGTATGTTGGGGTTGCTAGAAGCGGTCAAAAATTATGATGTCACGCAAGGGGCAAGTTTTGATACTTATGCTGGGATTAGGATAAGAGGGTCGATGCTTGATGAGGTGCGTAAATCTGATTGGACACCTCGATCAGTGCATAAAAAATCAAGAATGGTTTCACAAGCTATTCGAGAAGTAGAAAACAGATTGGGTGCTGAAGCTAGAGATATTGATATTGCAGAGCAATTAGGTGTTGATCTGGATGACTATAACCAAATGCTACAAGACTCAGTGGGCTGCAAGGTATTAAGTGTTGAAGAGTTAACTGAAACGGGTGACTCAATTTTTCAAAATGCAGAAAAAACTAACAGCTCGCCAGTTGATTATCTGGAACAAGATGCTTTTAAACAGGCGTTAGCAGATGCTATTTTGACTCTTCCTGAAAGAGAGCGGTTGGTGGTTGCTCTTTATTATGACGAAGAGTTTAATTTAAGAGAAATTGGTGAAGTGTTAAATGTCAGTGAATCTAGAGTTAGTCAAATAAGCAGTCAAGCCATGTTGCGGCTAAGATCAAGGCTAACTGAGTGGGTTGATAGTAGCCGTGAAATGTTAGAGCGTTAAATGTTAGCCCTTTTTAATACTGGAATCATCCTTTCCTCTTCCCGTATAAATTCTTCATGTTTTGCTTTTACTTTTATTGAATAGTTGTAGGAATGACAAAAATACATAGTTTAGGTAAATGGGGAAAATCTTGGGTAAGATGTAGAAACAAGGCATGCCCTGTTTCTACTGCACCAAATGGTTTCCTCTCCTTCTTGTGCAGACAAAATCCTGCGTATATTTTTAGATAATATTTATTTCCAGCTTCTTTATGTGTAATAAAACTATAAATTATCAGTTCAGGCATTGAAAAAATAGAATAATACATCTATGTTTATAGTATGTATTAAATGATGGTTCTTTAAAGCATTAAATGCCTTAATTTTAATGTTCTTAATAACTAGTTTAAGTATTGTTGGTTTAGGTCGATATAACATAATGATTAAAGATAAAAATAGGTTGGAGATTTTCCTTGAATAAGAACATGAAAATTCTAGTTGTTGATGATTTTTCAACAATGCGGCGAATAGTAAAAAATCTATTAAGAGATCTTGGGTTTACTAATACGGTTGAAGCTGATGATGGTAAAACAGCTTTACCTATTTTAGAAGCTGGAGGGATTGACTTTTTAGTGACAGATTGGAATATGCCTGGGATGACGGGGATTGATTTATTAAAAGCCGTTCGAGCTAATCCCGATTTGGTTGATCTTCCAGTATTAATGGTTACTGCAGAAGCAAAAAGGGAGCAAATTATTATGGCAGCTCAGGCTGGTGTTAATGGATATGTTATCAAGCCTTTTACAGCTGCAACGTTGAAAGAAAAAATAGAAAAAGTCTTTGAACGGATTGATGGATAAACCAACTTGGGAGAATAACGCATGACGAATGATTTTCGTTTAGCAGTAGCTAAGGATTTGGTTGTTGCATTAGAGCAGGGAAATGAGATTGAAGCAGACAAATTGTTGGATAAAATTTCTGAACAAAAAGAGAGTCAGCTTTTTCAACAAGTGGGGCAGTTGACTCGTCAACTTCACGACACTATGGCTGGTTTTTCGTTAGATTCAAAAATCACATCGATGACAGAAAATGATATACCTGATGCAAAAGAACGTTTGCAGTATGTCATTACGATGACTGAGGAAGCAGCGAATCAAACATTGAATGCTGTAGAAGAATTATTACCTGTATCTCAAACCCTTAATGATCAAGTGAGTAAGTTATCTGAGAAATGGGAGCGTTTTTTGGATAGAGAAATGCCTTTTGAAGAATTTAAAAATATGAGTGCAGAAATTACTAAGCACTTTAATGAATCTAAAGGCTCTTTATTACAAGTTCAGAATGGACTTAATGATATTTTAATGGCTCAGGGATTTCAAGATATCACTGGGCAGATTATAAAGCGAGTTATTGATTTAGTTCAAGATTTAGAAAATAGTATGGTGGAACTCATTAGCTTGGCTGGTGGTTCTAAAGATTCTGGAACAGGAAAGTCTAAGCAGCCAGCAGTGCCTGGTCCTGTGGTCCCCGGAGTGGATGATAAAGCAGGTGATGTGGCATCTAATCAAGATGATGTAGATGATTTGCTGTCTAGTCTAGGGTTCTAAGGAAAAATTATGGCAATTGATCTAGAAGATGAAATTTTACAAGATTTTTTGGTCGAAGCGGGTGAAATACTTGAATTGCTGGGCGAGCAATTGGTTGAGCTTGAGCAATCACCAGACAATTTTGAATTATTAAATGCAATCTTTCGAGGGTTTCACACCATTAAAGGTGGGGCTGGTTTTCTAGCACTCGACTCCATGGTGGGTGTTTGTCATAAAGCTGAAGATGTTTTTGATGTTTTAAGAGAAGGTGAATGTAAGGTAAGTGCAGAATTAATGGATGTTATTCTGGAAGTTGTTGATGTTGTTAATTTGATGTTTGATCAAGTTAAAGCAGGTAATGATCCTGAACCTGCTGGGGATCAATTGCTTGCTACTTTACAAGGGTTTACGCGTGCAGGCCGAGCAGAGGAGGTTGTTGAAACGCCTGTTGTTGCTGATGTAGTTGAACAAGAGTTTGCTACTATGTTAGATGATAGCTTTGAGGAAGGTGCATCTGAACAAGCAGAGGGTGATGAAATAACAGAAGAAGAATTTGATAATTTATTGGATGATCTTCATGGAAAAGGCCAGTTTTCTGCACCCTCCCTGCAAGAAACAGCCAATAAAGATAAGCCGAATATACCTCAACAAGAAGTTAAATCGGGTGATATTACAGAAAAAGAATTTGATAATTTATTAGATGAATTACATGGGAAAGGACAGTTTTCAGCCACTTCTTTACAAGATGAAGAAAAGATTGAAGCTGTTGTAAATTCAGGCGACATAACGGAAGAAGAATTTGATAACTTATTAGATGATTTGCATGGAAAGGGTAAGTTTAATGCTTCAATGGAGGCTGATGTAGTATCGCCTACTCCAATTGCTGAGGAGCCTAAGAAAGTTGAGGTGCCAGTCGCTAGTCAAGCCGTTAAACAACAAAAAGTAGCCGCTGTTGCTAAACCAGAGCCAGAACCTGTAGTGAAGGCCGTTGAAAAACCGGCTGCCAAGAAAACAGGCGGCAAAAATGTGACTCCTAAGGGAGAAACAACCGTTCGAGTTGATACCAATGTTCTTGATGAAATTATGAACATGGTTGGTGAGTTGGTTTTAGTGCGAAACAGATTTCAAACATTGAAAGCCGCATCTGAAGAAGGCTCTAGTGAACATATGGCGAAAGCCGTTGCCAATTTAGATGTAGTCACCGCAGATTTACAATTAGCGGTAATGAAGACGCGGATGCAGCCGATTAAAAAAGTATTTGGACGGTTTCCTCGTGTTGTAAGAGATTTATCAAGAAGTTTAAAGAAAGAGATAAAATTAGAGTTAATTGGGGAAGAGACGGATTTAGATAAAAACCTAGTTGAAGCATTGGCTGATCCCTTAGTGCATTTGGTGAGAAATGCGGTAGACCATGGGATTGAATCACCTGAAGACAGAGAAGCTGCAGGTAAGTCACGCGAGGGGTTGGTTGTTTTAACAGCCTCTCAAGAAGGTGACCATATTATGCTGACCATCAAAGATGATGGCAAAGGGATGAATGCTGATCACCTAAGAACAATTGTGGTGAGTAAGGGCTTAATGGATGAGGAGTCGGCAACAAGACTTGATGAAAAAGAATGTTTTAATTTAATTTTTATGCCTGGTTTTTCGACTAAAACTGAAATTTCAGATGTGTCGGGGCGTGGGGTAGGAATGGATGTTGTTAAGACCCGTATCACTCAATTAAATGGAATGGTAGAAGTTGATTCTGTCGAAGGTGTAGGCAGCACTATTATTATTAAAGTACCTCTTACATTAGCTATTATGCCAACCTTAATGGTTGTATTGGGTGGGCAGGCATTTGCATTACCTTTGGCAAGTGTGTTGGAAATATTGGACCTGGATTTAAGCAAAACTAATGTGGTTGATGGACAATTGATTATTATGGTGAGAGAGAAAGCTTTACCTGTTTTCTTTTTAAGTGAGTGGTTAGTGAATAATCCGTCTTATGTTATAGATAAACAGGCAACAGGACATGTTGTAGTGGTAAATGCAGGTGGGCGACATATTGGTTTTGTTGTTGATCAACTTATTGGGCAAGAAGAGGTGGTGATAAAACCTCTTGGAGCTAAATTACAAGGTCTTGATGGCCTTGCAGGCGCAACCATTACAGGGGATGGTAAAATTGCATTGATTCTTGATGTTCCTGGATTGATGAATAAATATGCGACATAGAATGAACGCACGAGGTATGGTTCGTAAATTAGGGTCTTAGTGTTTAGGAAGTGTTATGGATTCCCTGATTAACTTGATTATAATTTAATAATTGGCTTGATCAGAGGATCCTTAAATGCCTAAACAGAATATAGTTTTAGGAAATAGATATTTATATGACAATTCGGGTGTTAATTGTTGATGACTCTAGGTTTATTTGTAAAAGAATTTGTGAAATTCTAGAAGAAGATTCTGATTTTAAAGTGGTTGGCAGTGCATCTAATGGAAAGCAGGCTTTATTAATGGCTGCTCAATTGGAACCCGATGTTATTACCATGGATATTGAAATGCCAGTGATGGATGGCATCTCAGCTGTTAAAGCTATTATGGCAGAGTGTCCGACAGCAATATTAATGTTTTCTGCTGCAACTCATGCGGGAGCTCAAGCAACTCTCGATGCCTTAAGTGCGGGAGCAATAGACTTTTTACCAAAGCAGTTGGATGATATAGATGGTAATAAAGAAATTGCCAAACGAGTATTACGGCGTAGAGTTCGTATTGTTGCTTTGCAAGCAAAAAGAATTAAAGCAAGGCCTATAGCTAACAAGAGTAAAAAAACTAGAACTGGTTTTATCACTACGCTAGTGGCTTTAAAACGACCTCAATTAAGTCAATCAAGAACTCCTTTAGCTTCAAAATCAGCAAATAGAAAGCTTGAATTGCTGGTTGTTGTAGCTTCAACAGGAGGTCCAGTTGCCATTCAAAAAGTGTTAACTCAACTCCCAGGGCAGTGCACATTTCCCATTTTAATTGTTCAGCATATGCCGCATAATTTTACCAAAAGTTTTGCTGAAAGGTTAAACCAGTTGTGTAAAATTAATGTAAAAGAAGCGGCTAATGGCGATCAGTTGAAACCTGGCGAAGCATTATTAGCGCCTGGGGGGATGCAAATGGAAGTGGTTTTAAAGTTTGGTAAAAAAGCAGTTAAAATATCAGAAAAACAGGCAGGTGAAATATACAGTCCTTGTGCTGATGTGACGCTATCATCAGTTTCTAAGATCTACACTGCTCATGTTTTAACCGTCGTTTTAACAGGAATGGGGTCTGATGGGCAAAAGGGTGCAAGTACACTAAAACAAAAAGGTTTGTCCGTGTGGGCTCAAGATGAGGCAAGTTGTACTATTTATGGTATGCCGAAAGCTATTGTTGATGCGAATCTCGCAGATAAGGTTTATAGTCTGGATGAAATTGCTAACGAATTTAATAAATTAAGATAATGGATATATTAAGTGTTCTAGGTGTTATTTTAGGTTTTCTAGCCATTTTGGGAGGACATTTCCTAGAGGGGGGGCAATTTTCTTCATTAGTTAACCTTCCTGCTCTACTTATTGTTTTGGGGGGGACTTTAGGCGCTACTTTTTTACACTTTCCTCCTAAGGTTTTTTTTCATAGTCTTAAAGTTTTATGGCTTATTGTTAGTCCCCGAAAGCATTTGCTTGATCAGCAAATTGAAAAAGTGGGGCGATGGAGTGCATTAGCTCGAAAAGAAGGCTTGTTGGGATTAGAAACAGTGGTTGATAGGGAGCAAGATGCATTTGCTAAAAAAGGCTTGCAGTTATTGGTTGATGGAAATGAGCCTGATGTGATTAGAGATTGCTTAGAAGTAGAGCTTAATACGATTGAGCATAATGAAATTCAAGCGGCTAAAGTGTATGAAGCAATGGGAGGCTATTCGCCAACGATAGGTATTATCGGAGCAGTTGTAGGCTTAATACAAGTCATGCAGAACTTGGCTAACCCCGATCTATTAGGAGCGGGAATTGCTACGGCTTTTGTGGCGACTATCTATGGTGTTGGATTTGCTAATTTATTTTTTTTACCCATAGCAAATAAGTTGAAACTTGAAGCCTATGCGCTAGTACAAGCTAAGGAAATGATGCTTGAAGGTATTGCCGCTATAGCTGAAGGTGAGAACCCACGAAATATAGAGTTAAAGTTATCGGGTTATATTTCATGAATCATGCAATTGAAATGTTGAGACTTACTTAATGGCACGAAAACGTCGAAGCAGAAGTGCATTTGATGAAAGTGATAACCATGAACGCTGGTTAGTTTCTTATGCAGATTTTGTTACCTTGCTTTTTGCTTTTTTTGTCGTCATGTATTCCATTTCATCTGTTAATAATGAAAAATATGAAATGTTATCTGATGCCATAGAAGGTGCTTTTTTAGGAGGGCATAAAGTTCAGGTTATCAAACATCCTATTGAAGTTGAGCAAGAATTAACAACTATTAAGCCGATTATTTTAGAGAACCCAAGCACTGAAGAGCTACAAAAAAAACAGCAGTTGAGTGATGAAATTTTAAAAGAACGGCGGGAATTACAATTAATTTCTGAACAATTTGAAGATGTGTTACAGCCTTATGTTGAAAATGATTTAGTTAATGTTAAACGACATGATTTTTGGATTGAGCTGGAAATGAATAGTGAGCTATTGTTTTTAAGTGGTGAAGCTGAACTGTCAAGAAAAGCTATTCCCGTGCTTAAAAAAATAGCAGAAGTTGTCAGGCTTATCCCTAATGTGATTAATGTTGAAGGGCATACTGACAACGTACCAATAGATACAGTTGAATTCCCCTCAAATTGGGATTTATCTTCCGCAAGAGCAACCGCTGTTGTAAGAGAATTTGAAGCCTATAATATTCCACCTAAACGATTATCTGCAATTGGCTATGGAGAATTTCAGCCTATTGCCGATAACAATACTGCTGAGGGGCGATTTAAAAATCGGCGCGTTGTTTTAGTATTAATGTCACAGGCTTTTGCTCGATATGGCATGAATGACCAACAAAGGGCTAATATGTTGAATATTGAAAGTTCTGTCGATTCATCTCAGTAAGAAACGTGGATAAACAGAACTTCCCTAAGTCGCTATAATTGATAAATTAATTGTGTAGGTTGAGCATGAAAATATGGACGGTATCAAATCAAAAAGGGGGCGTAGGAAAAACAACAACAGTCGTTTCTCTTGCTGGCCTACTTTCTTCGTGGGGATTTAGGACACTCGTGGTTGATTTAGACCCACATGGTTCATTAACCAGTTATTTTAAAATGAATCCTGATGAAATAGAATTGAGCGTTTATAATTTATTTCATGATACGAGTCAAAAAAAGGCCAACATTAATCCTCGGGCCTATATTCAAAAAACAGAATTTGATGGATTATCGATTCTACCTGCATCTACCGCTATAGCTACGTTGGATAGGCAGGTTGCAGCATTAGGGGGGATGGGCTTAGTAGTAAGTCATGCACTTAAAAAAATTTCAAATGATTATGACTATGTCATAATTGATAGCCCTCCTATGCTGGGTATATTAATGATCAATGCTTTGGCTGCGTGTCATCATATTATTATCCCTTCACTATCGGAGCACCTTGCTTTAAAAGGTTTGGAACGGATGATACATACTGTGGATATGGTTTTTAAATCTCGTAAAAATCAACCTAAATATACTATTGTACCGACCATGTTTGATAAGCGAACTAAGGCAGCTAGGGATAGTTTGATTAAGTTAAAACAGAGTTATCCTGAGAATATTTGGAGTTCTGTTATTCCAATTGATACCAGGATAAGGGATGCTAGTATTGATGGAGTTCCTGTTCCTCTTTTTGCACCAAAGTCAAAATCAGTTGAGGCTTATACGGCATTGTTGGAACTATTATTGCAAGAGAATAAGCAAGTAGACAAAAAAATGGCAGTTAATTGATGCAATCAGAAAAGATTGGGCAACAGATCGTTCAGCAAGAGTTAGCTTTAGATAGTTACTTGAGTACTTTGTTGGATGAAATTCCAAGTGATGTAGAGCTTGATCAGCAACAAGTTAAGATTAAGACCAAAGTCGTTCAGACTGTTAAGAAGGTAAAGGTAAGTCCTAAAGTTGTAGAGAAAACAACACGCCAAGTTGATAAAAATCAACAAGAGTTGATTAAAGTAATCCACCCCTTAGCTGTTATGCCTGATTGGGCAACAAATGAGTTTCAAGCTTTGTTTTTTAAGGTTGATAAGCTGATTTTAGCAACACCTCTTACTGAATTGTTAAGAGCAATAGAAGTAGACAAGGCCCCAACAAAAATTCCTGGCCAACCCTCTTGGTTTATGGGCTTATTGGATACGCATGAACAGCGGGTAGGTGTTTTAGATACAGGACAGCTTATTTTTGGGAAAACAATAGGTCAGAAAAGGAATCTGGAAAAACAACCCTTCCAACGTATTTTAATTACTCAAGATGGACGATGGGGCTTAGCGTGTGATGAAATATTATCGATAGGAAAACTTGAGCCAGATAAAGTGCGATGGCGTACTTTAAGAAAAAAGAAACCGTGGTTAATTGGTACGGTAATTGATGAACTGACAGCTGTTATTGATGTTAATCAATTAGTACCACATAGAAAAGCAAGTTAAATTCTATATTTCAACTAAGATTAATAGCATATATTTATTTAAGTGTGGTGAGTAGTAATGAGCGAAAATAATAATCAAAATGACCCTATTATGCAGTGGGTGACCTTTCGTCTAGGCGATGAAAAGTATGGTATTAATGTTATGCAAGTACAGGAAGTACTTAGAATTACAGAAATTGCACCCGTGCCTGGAGCTCCTTCTTATGTCTTAGGTATTATTAACTTAAGAGGGAATGTGGTTACCGTTATTGATACCCGCAATCGTTTTGGTCTAATGTTTAAAGAAACTGATGATGCTTCTCGTGTAGTCATTATTGAAACTGAAGACCATATTATTGGTATTTTAGTTGATAGTGTGGCTGAAGTAGTTGAGCTAAGAGCATCGGAAATTGAAACCGCACCCAATGTAGGAAATGACGAAACATCTAAATATATTCAAGGTGTAACGAGTAGAGATAATGAATTACTCATTTTAGTTGACCTGAATAAATTTTTAAGTGATGAAGAAAAGGACGAACTGGATCTGTTTTAAATTAATTGATCCAAAAGTTTTGGAAC
>CAZMQH010000027.1:8815-17060 GCA_964568245.1 uncultured Methylomarinum sp. | reverse complement strand
CTCTAGTTTTCAGTATTTTCTGAATTCAAGTCAAAAAAACTGGAACATCGAGTATATAGCTGTCAGGTTTCACTACGTTGTACCATGATTTTTTAAAAGATCAGCTCGAAACATATCGGGGGATTTTATAAAAATTTCTGGATTCATTCTATACCAACATTGGACAGCTTCAAAGGGTGTTCTAACCTTTAATTCTCTTTTTAAGCTCCCATGCCTTCGGTTAACGTTGTAATATGTCAGGTTTCACTACGTTGTACCATGATTTTTTAAAAAATCAACTCGCTATAAAATCCACATCCTTGACCGCGCGAAGTATATTACAATTTTCTATATGCAGTTTTAAACCTATTATTCAGGCTACTTTAGCTTATAGTCTGAAGTGAATAATCGTTAAATTTAAAATATAGGAACTCTATGTGGTGTCATTATGCCTGGTTATAAAGTGGGTAAAAAAATACTGATTTTTGAATATATTACTGGGGGTGGGTTTGCTCAGCAAGATTTACCTGGTTCATTAGCTAAAGAGGGAGTAATGATGCTCAATGCTTTAGTTAATGAACTGGCTGTATGCCCTGACGTTCAATTAACGATTGTGCTTGATTGGCGTGTTAATGATTTAATAGTACCAAAGAATGTAACGATTGTTAGAGTGACCCGAAATCAGTGTGTTTATAAGTTATTGTCGGGTTTGATCACTCAATTTGATTTTATCTGGCCAGTGGCTCCAGAGATTGATGCTGCTTTGTATAAGGTTACTAAACTTATAGAGCAGCAAAAAATAAGCTTATTAAGCTCATCTTCACAAGCTGTTTATCTTTGTAGTGATAAATTAGCCACTGCTCAATTATTAAACCAGTGGGATGTGTTAACTGTTGAAAGTGTACAGTTAGATTTATTCTCTAATCAGTTTGCAGGGCCTTGGGTGATAAAGCCCAAAGAAGGGGCGGGATGTTTCAATAGTTATTATGTTGATCATAACAACTATTCTGAAATAATTAAGCAGATTGAGAGTCAGGCGGATTATATTATCCAGCCCTATATGATAGGCAAAACATTAAGCTTATCTTGTGTGTTTAGAGCAGGAAAAGCATGGTTATTGTGTTGTAATCAGCAGCAAGTTTCTATTAAAAATGCACAATTTGAATTAGAGGCTTGTATTGTCAATGTTGATACTGAAAATTTAAATGACTACCAAAAACTAATTGATCAAATTGCAATGGCCATTCCTGGTCTGTTTGCTTATGTGGGTATTGATATTATTCACTCAGAGAATTTACCGCCCTTAGTGCTTGAAATTAACCCTCGATTAACTACGTCTTACGTTGGCATTAACCCCGCAACTGGTGTTAATGTCGCTAAAGCTGTGATTGAAATGTCAGAAATAGCCCCCATCATAAATAAAACAAGAAATAGACAGTATAAGGTTTCTATTAATGAATAACCTTGGCTATTCTGTATAAAATTTTAAAGGAAACTTAATGCCACAATGTATTGTTGGTTGGGATATTGGTGGTGCTCATGTTAAAGCCGCAGTACTAAATTCTAATGGCACAGTTTTAGACGTTTTTTTAGCACCTTGTCCTTTATGGAAAGGTATTGAATTCTTAAAAAATGCGATCATAGAAATAACGGCTAAAATTACTGAAAAAAACTGCCATCATGTGATTACTATGACGGGAGAGCTGGTAGACCTGTTTGAAAACAGAGATGACGGCGTGGTCAATATAGTTCAAACCATGCAAGATAATCTTGCGACAACTGAAATATATATTTATGCAGGATTAGACGGTATTTTAGCTATTAGTGAGATTGAAAAATCTCATTATAAGTCCATTGCATCTATAAATTGGTTGGCGAGTGCATCATTTTCAGCCAATCAATTAAAGGCGGGATTGTTTATTGATATAGGCAGTACCACAACGGATATTTTGGTTTTAGAAAATCAAAAAGTGCAAGCTATAGGCTTAACGGATTATCAACGCTTAGTTTCTGATGAACTGGTTTATACCGGTATCATTAGAACCGCCGTGATGGCGGTTGCCCAGACTGCTCAATTTAAACAGCAGAGTATGGGGTTAATGGCTGAATATTTTGCTACTATGGCTGATGTTTATCGTTTAACAGGCGAGTTAAATGAAGCGCATGACCAAACAGATACGGCTGATGGTGCTGAAAAAACGGTAATAGCCAGTGCTAAGCGACTTTCTAGAATGACAGGCTATGATTTTTTAGCAAGTGATCTAGCGCTATGGGTGCAATTTGCACAAGATATAAAAGCTCAACAAAAAAACAAAATCAAATTAGCCTGTAAAAAGCATTTAGCTCGAAATTTACTCACTCAGAAAGATTATTTTATTGGGGCTGGGGTGGGGCGATTTTTAGTAAAACAATTGGCTGATGAATTGGGTTATCCATATATTGATTTTTCAACTTTAATTCAACAAACATCTGATAATACAGGTATTGATACAGCAGATTGCGCACCAGCAGTTGCTGTAGCCATGCTTTATAGGCAGACATTTAATAACGGTACTCTGTAGGAGCGTCCGCCCTCGGCGCGAATAAAATCATGCTCTATTCTCTAAAATAATCCTACGAGATCTAGGTACATTATTTATTTCCAGTTGCCTTAGCTGATATTTTAACTAAACCTTTTATGTGCGATTATCAATCATGATAAAATCATCAACAGATATCTGCCCCAAAAACATCAATAAATTTTAAATGACCACAATGCAACAAAAATATCTTCTGCCATATTTTGCAGATAGTTCATTATTATTTTCAACTATTGCAGATAAGCCATGGGCTATTTTTCTTGATAGTGGCTTTCCTTATAGTGGTCAAGGTCGTTACGATATTATTGCCTGTCATCCTGAAATAACTTTGCTGACGAAAGGGAATAAGACAGAAATAATCGCTAAAGATCAAATAAGTTATTCCGATGAAGATCCCTTTTTACTGCTTAAAAAATATTTAAAAGATGGGTTTCAATCGACTGATGATCTACCTTTTAATGGTGGAGCGTTAGGTTATTTTTCTTATGATTTGGCGCGGAGACTAGAAAACCTTCCTGTTATTGCTAAGGATGAAGAAAATATTGCAGAAATGTCGATAGGAATATATAGCTGGGCAGTTATTGTCGATCATCAGCAAAAACAAAGCTGGCTGGTAGGGAATGAAACTAAAAAGGATAGTTGGCCCTCATTAATTGAACAGTTTAGTCAAGTAAGCATTGATAATAAGGACGATGTGTTTGTTATTAGTGACAAACCGCAATCCAATATGGATAAGGCTTATTATCAACGTGCTTTTGATAAAATTAAAAATTATTTAAAAGAAGGGGATAGTTATCAGGTTAATTTAGCCCAGCGATTTAGTAGTCCGTGCTCTGGCAATCCTTGGGTGGCATATAAAGCGTTACGAAAAATTAATGCGGCACCTTTTAGTTCCTATCTTAATTTTCCTGGTGTACAGATATTAAGCTCTTCTCCAGAGCGTTTTCTTAAAGTGATTAATGGGGAAGTCGAGACTAAACCGATTAAAGGCACACGACCTAGGCATGCAGAATCAGCAAAAGACCAAGAATATAGAGAGGCCTTATCTAATAGCCAAAAAGATCGTGCCGAAAACGTGATGATTGTTGATTTACTGAGAAATGATATAAGCAAAAATTGTCAGGAAGGTTCGGTAAAAGTACCTAAGTTGTTTGATATTGAAAGTTTTGCCACTGTACACCACCTAGTGAGCACGGTTAAAGGTATATTGGCTGAAGGGCAGCATGCTTTGGATTTATTAAGGAATTGTTTTCCGGGTGGCTCGATAACGGGAGCACCTAAAATCAGGTCGATGGAAATCATTGAAGAATTAGAACCTAATCGCCGTGGTATTTATTGTGGTTCTATTGGTTATATAGGATTTAATGGCAATATGGATACCAATATTGCTATCCGTACTTTAGTGCATTCAGAAAATACCATTCGCTTTTGGGCAGGGGGTGGTATTGTCAATGATTCGGTGATGGAAGATGAGTATCAAGAAAGTTTTGATAAAGCAGCTGCATTGCTTAATTTATTAGACCAGTTTAATGAAGGTCATTAAGCTGGGTGGAAGTTTGATGGCCGATATTGATGCCTTAACTACCTGTTTAAATACCATTGAACAAAAGGCTAAAGAAAGGGTCGTTATTGTACCTGGTGGTGGAATATTTGCAGAACAGGTGCGATTAGTTCAGAAACAATGGTTATTTAATGATGCAATAGCGCATGAAATGGCTGTTTTGGCGATACAGCAGATGGCTTTGTTATTTAAAAGCATTAAACCGAGTTTTTTGGTAGCTAATCAAGTTTCAACCATAGATAATAGTGCCCCAGTTGTTGTTTGGTCTCCTGATATTGAAGAGCTTAATTCCGCTTCTATTAGCGCTAATTGGGAGGTGACTTCTGATAGTCTAGCTGCATGGTTGGCAACGCAATTAAAAGCAGATGAATTGGTTTTGGTTAAATCCTCTGAAATTCCCGTGAATTTAAGTATTCAACAATTGCAAAAACAAGGCATTGTGGATATGGCATTCCCTGAATATATAAAAAATGCTTCCTATAAAATAACTTTACTCAATAAAAATAGCTTTAATGAACACGCCTTTACTTAGTCAACTTCTTACCTTTGTTAAAAAACATTTTGACAACTTGTATTATCAAAGTCGAGAGTCGCTATTGGGGCATCATAAGCGTGATATTGTGGTGATTCAGGTAGAGCAAACCTGTAATAGCCTGATTAATACTCGAGACCAGTTTGAAGATGCTTTGCAGCAATTCAAGAATATTGTCAATATCAAAGAAAGTTCTTTAGAACATCGTTACAAATTATTACAAAGACAATATGATTTTTGTAAAAGCAAATCTGATGATGTCAGTCATCGGATAGCCGCTATAGAAGAAGTGAGTGCGTCCTTGTTTAAAGAGTGGAAAGAAGAGCTGGGGCATTACAATAATCGTGCTTTGCGCTCTAAAAGTCGTCAGCAACTCAAAGCTTCCAAGCAGCAATATTCCCGTCTTATTAGAACCCTGCGTAAGGCAGAAAGTCGTATTTACCCTGTTTTAGCTGCCTTTAAAGATCAAGTTCTATTTTTAAAACACAATCTAAATGCTCAAGCGATTGCTGCGCTACAGCATGAATTTGTTGAGTTAAGTATTGATATATCACAGCTAATAGAAGTAATGGAAATAACTATTAACGAAGCCAGTCAATTTGTTTCAACCTTAGTTGAACAAAAATCTCTGCCACCTGCTTAGGGCCGATTATGCGAATTCAATCTCTCCCAACACAGTTGGTCAATCAAATTGCAGCGGGTGAAGTGGTCGAAAGACCTTTTTCAGTGGTTAAAGAGTTGGTCGAAAACTGTTTTGATGCTGGGGCAAATCAAATTAATATTGATATTGAACAGGGCGGTATTCGGCTAATTAAAATTAGAGATAATGGCTGTGGTATTTTTAAGGATGATTTAGCTTTAGCGCTTTCTCGTCATGCCACCAGTAAAATAGCTGATTTACATGATTTAGAGCATGTGGCTAGTATGGGCTTTAGAGGGGAGGCTTTACCCAGTATCAGTTCAGTGGCTCGATTATCATTAATATCCCGTACTGAAGATGCAGAATGCGCTTGGAAAGTAAGTGCTGATGGCACAGAAACAAACTTTGACCCACAACCTGACCCGCACCCAGCAGGAACGACCATTGAAGTCAGAGAATTGTTCTATAATATTCCGGCAAGACGTAAATTTTTAAAGGCTGAAAAAACAGAATTTTCACATATTGAAAGTTTGATTAAGAAGATGGCACTTAGCCGGTTCGATATAGGGTTTACCTTAAAACATAATCAAAGAGAGGTGATGAATCTTAAGCCCGCAGAATCTGAGCAGCAAAAAGAACAACGTATTGCCAGTATTTGTGGTCCTGCCTTTATTGAAAATTCAGTCAAAATTGATTTTGAAGCATCGGGCTTGCAATTAACGGGATGGGTGGGGCTTCCTACCTTCTCGCGAAGTCAGCCTGATATGCAGTATTTTTATGTGAATGCTCGATTAATTAAAGATCGATTAGTGACTCATGCGGTAAAGCAGGCTTATCAAGATGTTCTTTTTCATGGACGGCATCCTGTTTTTGTACTTTTTTTAACTTTAGACCCTGCATTAGTTGATGTTAATGCGCATCCGGCAAAACTTGAAGTGCGTTTTCGTGAAGGACGATTGGTACATGACTTTTTATTTAAAGCCCTGCATCGATCATTGGCAGATTTAAGGCCAGGTGAGCAACAAAATGGTGTCAGAAAGGTTGAAGAGTTCACCCCTTTAGAGCCCGTTAAAGATGCAGCAGTTGTACCTATACAGAATAGAACAACGCATGGAACTCAACAGCAGCCACTACAGGCATCATTGCCGATGAATGTGGCAGAAAATATAGCAGCATACGCAGAGTTATATCCCCAAAAAGAGCAAGTCACACAAGCAGGATTAAGTATGCCAGCTCCTGTGCTTGCAAGCACAGATGGTATTCCTCCTTTGGGTTATGCGGTAGCCCATTTACACAGTATTTACATTTTAACGGAAACGGCTAAAGGCATTATTTTAGTTGATGCGCATGCGGCTCATGAGCGAGTGACTTATGAGCGATTAAAAAAACAATACCATCAAGGTGTTGTTCCCAGCCAACCTTTATTGTTACCCCTTAAAATTCAAGTGAGCAGTGCCGAGGCTGATTTGGTAGAGCAGGAGCATGAATTTTTTATGGCTTTAGGGTTTGAATTAAATAGAACAGGGCCAGAAGCGATTGTTATTCGATCAACGCCAGCGTTACTGGGGCGTGAAGATATGGATGCTTTAGTGCGAGATATTTTAGCTGATATGGTTGTTCATGGTATGAGCCGACGTGCCGTTGAGAAATCAAATGAACTTTTAGCAACAATGGCTTGTCATGGGTCTGTAAGGGCAAAACGTAAATTAACCCTAGAAGAAATGAATGCCTTATTAAGAGATATGGAACAAACTGAAAGAATTGGGCAATGTAATCATGGGCGGCCTACCTGGATCGCGTTGAGTACATCTGATTTAGATAAGTTTTTTCTACGTGGGCAATGATGAATAATAAAGATCTACCCCCTGCTATTTTTCTAATGGGCCCAACGGCATCAGGAAAAACTGATTTGGCGGTGCAATTAGCGCAAAAAATAGATGCCGAGATCATCAGTGTCGATTCTGTTTTAGTGTATAAAGGCCTGGATATTGGTACTGCAAAGCCAACAATGGAAGAAAGGCAGGGCGTTCTACATCATTTGATTGATATTCTTGATCCTGCTGAAGCTTATTCGACAGGGCAGTTTAGAAACTCTGCTCTTGAATTGATAGGAGATATTACCCAGCGAGGAAAAATACCTATCCTGGTGGGAGGCACTATGCTATATTTTAATGTATTAATTAACGGCCTTGCTGAGTTACCAGACGCTAACCCAGAACTAAGAAAAAAACTGGATATTGAGTTGGCTGAAGTGGGAAAAGAGGCAATGCATGCAAGGCTTAAAGGTGTTGATCCTGAGTCTGCAATAAGAATACATCCGAATGATCCTCAGCGAGTACAGCGAGCATTGGAAGTCTATGAGATAAGTGGTAAGCCGATGACTCAATTTTTTAAAGAGGCGCAGAAAAACAAAATTCAATTTAGGCCAATAAAGTTGATTGTTTCCCCTGAAGATAGAAAAATATTGCATGCTAAAATAGCTAAAAGATTTAAATTGATGGTAGAAAAAGGTCTGATTGATGAAGTATCAGCCTTATATAACCGGGGTGATTTAACCGTGAACTTACCATCTATTAGAGCGGTAGGGTATCGTCAAGCATGGTCGTATTTAGAAGGGGAATATGATTTGGATATGATGATAGAGAAAGGGATTATTGCAACTAGGCAGCTGGCAAAAAGACAGTTTACTTGGTTGCGCAGAGAAACTGATGCTTTGTCGTTTATTTCTACAGATACCAATCTGCTAAAAAACGTCTACACTCAGTTGGAAATTAAGCTTTAATTATTTTAATTAAGTTGTAATCTTGAATTGCAATAATCTGTCCCAATATAACCAACGGGTTATATATAATAAATATAACTTAGGAACATGTGTCGAAGATATTTTATACACGTTCCTTATATAGTGAAATACAGGAATAAAAATAAGGGGAAATAGGATGTCAAAAGCTCAA
>CAZMQH010000027.1:0-8715 GCA_964568245.1 uncultured Methylomarinum sp. | reverse complement strand
TATATAGTGAAATACAGGAATAAAAATAAGGGGAAATAGGATGTCAAAAGCTCAAAATTTACAGGATAACTTTCTTAATACTTTAAGGAAAGAACATACACCTGTGTCCATTTTTTTGGTTAATGGAATAAAATTACAAGGCCGTATCGATTCATTTGATCAATATGTCATTATGTTAAAAAATACTATAAGTCAAATGGTTTACAAGCATGCCGTATCAACCATCGTGCCTGGAAAGCCAATTAAGTTGGCTCGAGAAAATGAATCTTTTGAAGAATAAGGCAGGAGTTTTTTTTGTTTGATCGCCCCGATTCAGGTGAACGAGCTATTCTTGTTCATCTAACATTACGAGCAGGTCAGGAAGACCTGTATGAATTAAAAGAACTTGCAAAATCTGCAGGTGCAGAACCTGTTCATGTGATTACAGGTTCTAGGCAAAAGCCTGATCCAAAATTTTTTGTAGGAAAAGGAAAGCTTGAAGAAATAAAATCTGAGATTGCTTTTCATGAAGCGGATATTGTTTTAGTTAATCATGTTTTATCCCCCAGTCAGGAAAGAAATTTAGAAGAGGCTTTAGCTGTTCGAGTGGTTGATAGAAATGGCTTAATCTTGGATATTTTTGCTTTACGAGCAAAAACCTTTGAAGGCAAGTTGCAAGTTGAATTGGCTCAGTTAAAACACTTATCCACTCGGTTAATTCGGGGATGGACCCATCTTGATCGCCAAAAAGGCGGTGGAATTGGTATGCGGGGTCCAGGTGAAACACAGTTAGAGAGTGATAGACGGTTAGTCAGTAACCGGATTAAATTGATACAGCGCCGTTTAGAAAAAGTGGCTAAACAACGTGGCCAAGGTCGAGGTAAAAGAAAAAAATCTGAAACACCTTCAGTATCGTTAGTAGGATATACCAATGCAGGTAAATCTACTTTATTTAATACCTTAACAGGGGCGGATATATATGTTGCTGATCAGTTGTTTGCAACATTGGATCCCACGTTAAGAAGTTGTTCGCTAGATAATGGTGCTGATATTATTCTTGCTGATACGGTTGGATTTATTCGTCATTTGCCACATGAATTAATTGCAGCTTTTCGCTCAACCTTGCAGGAAGCAAGTGAAGCAGAACTGTTATTACATGTGATTGATGCAAATGCTGAAGATAGGGAAGACACTATGTTTCAGGTAAATCAAGTGCTTAAGGATATTGATGCTCATGAAATCCCGCAGTTAGAGGTTTTTAATAAAATCGATTTGTTGCAAGATATTAAGCCTCATATAGATAGAGATGAGACCGGAAAACCTGTTCGTGTCTGGTTGTCAGCAGTGACTGGGGCAGGAACGGAGTTATTATTTCAGGCTTTGGCTGAATTATTTTCAAATACTAAAGTTAAAAGAAAGTGTTATATCAAGTCGAATCAAGGTGGTGCACGAGCAAAGTTGTTTGATTTTGCCAAAGTAATCGAAGAAAAAAGTGATGATCTAGGTGGCTGGGAGATGTCAATTGAAATTGATAGAAAACACTTGGGGTTATTAAAACAGATTGAAACTGAGGAGATTAATTTGTAAGTTTGAAACTACGGTGTTAAGTTTTAATTAATTAATCTTAAATTAACTTTTTAAGATAGAATAAGCAAGTTTGACTTTATAGTCATAATTTTAAATACAATCCAATTGGAGCAATAAATGTCTTGGAATGAGCCTGGTGGCGATAAAAAAGACCCTTGGAGTGGCCGTAAAAATGAGAATGGTCCTCCAGATTTAGACGAAGTGATTAAATCAGTTCAAGAAAAATTAGGCGGTATCTTTGGTGGTGGATCTAATGGCGGTGGCGCTGAAGGTGGGTCATTAAAAGGCTTGGGGTTTTTAGCCGTTGGAGCTGCTGTACTTTGGGGTTTAAGTGGTTTCTATATTGTTGACGAGGGAACTCGTGGCGTGGAAACACGTTTTGGTGCTTATTCATCAACAACTCAGCCAGGTTTGAATTGGCGCTTACCATCGCCTATCGATAACGTCGAAATTGTTGATGTACAAAATGTACAAGTCATTGAAATAGGTTACCGTTCAGGTGGTCGTCAAGGTGGTGGGTCCGTTCCTAGAGAAGCTTTGATGCTGACCAGAGATGAGAATATTGTAGATGTTCGATTAGCTGTGCAGTATCAAGTAAAAAATGCTAAAAACTATGTGTTTAATCTACTTAACCCTACGGCAACATTGAAGCAAGTAACTGAAAGTACGCTACGTGGTGTGATTGGACATAATAATATGGACTTTGTATTGACAGAAGGACGTAGCGAAATCGTTGTTGAAATTCAAATGGAAATACAAAAAGTGATGGATTCATACGAATCAGGTGTTTTAGTCACTTCTGTAAACCTTCAAGATGCTCAGCCACCCGAACAAGTTCAAGGTGCGTTTGAAGATGCTATTAAAGCGCGCGAAGATGAGCAGCGTTATATAAGCGAAGCTGGGGCGTATGCAAATGAAGTTGTTCCTATTGCTCGTGGTGCTGCATCAAGAAAAACACATGAAGCAGAAGCTTATAAAGTAAGTATTATTGCGAAAGCGACGGGTGAAGTTAGTCGCTTTTCACAACTACTTACCGAGTATGAAAAAGCACCTGAAGTAACTAGGCAGAGAATGTATCTGGAATCAATGGAAAATGTGATGAGTAACACGTCTACAGTGATGATCGATGTAAAAGGTAGTAATAATATGCTTTATTTACCTCTTGATAAACTGGGCAATAGATCGGTAGCTAATAATACTCCAGTTGCTGGAGATGCTCGAACTGCTCAACAACCAACAAGAATCGTTAATAACAACCCACGAACTGCTATTCGTGGGCGTGATGTAAGGGGACGCTAAGATGGGACAAAATAAAATAGTAATAGCGCTAGCAGCCGTGTTTTTTGTTGTTTCTTCTTCTGTTTTTACGGTATCGGAAACAGAGCGTGCCATTAAATTCCAACTGGGTGAGGTCATTGAATCTGATTTTGCACCTGGTTTGCATTTTAAAATGCCATTTGTTAATAACGTGAAAAAATTTGATTCACGTATTTTAACAATGGACTCTAAACCAGAACGGTTTTTAACCTCTGAAAAGAAAAACGTCATTGTTGATTCCTTTGTAAAATGGAAAATTGCAGATGTAAAAACTTTCTATACTGCTGTTGCGGGTGATGCTCAACAAGCAAATATACGTTTAGATCAAATTATTAAAGATGCATTTCGCAGTGAGTTTAGTAAGCGTACTATTAGACAATTAGTTGCAACTGATCGCAATGTGGTTAGAACGGAATTAATTGCACGTTCAACACCTGTCGCGCTTAAATTAGGTATTGAAATTGTTGATGTGCAAGTTAAACGCATTGATTTACCAAGTGAAGTAAGTGCTTCAGTGTATAGAAGAATGGAAGCAGAGCGTGAACGTGTTGCTAGAGAGTTTAGATCACAAGGTAAAGAAGCAGCTGAACGTATTCGAGCTGGTGCTGATAAGCAGCGCCAAATTATTATGGCGAATGCTTTCCGTGATGCCGAGATACTTCGAGGTGTTGGTGATGCGACTGCGGCAGGCATTTATGCGAAAGCATACGGTGCTGATGTTGAATTTTTTACTTTTTATCGTAGTCTGAATGCTTATCAGCGTACCTTTAGAAATCCAGGTGATATGTTGGTTGTAGAGCCTGATTCTGATTTCTTCAAGTACTTTAAGAAACAAAAATAAATAGTTACGATAATATTATCGTTAAATTGTAAAAGACAACAAAACGCTCCGTTTTTAACGGGGCGTTTTGTGCGAGTGGATAGACTAAATATGCAAAAAAGAGACTCCTGGTTATTACCTCAAGGAATTGAAGATGTTTTACCTGAAGATGCACGACAATTAGAGGCATTACGTAGACAATTACTCGATGTGTTTTCTTGCTGGGGTTATGAATTAGTCATCCCGCCTGTTGTAGACTTTTTAGATTCTTTGTTGACGGGGTCGGGGCATGACCTTGATCTTCAAACATTTAAGCTAACAGATCAGATTTCTGGTGAGATGCTGGGGGTGTGTGCAGATATAACACCTCAGGTTGCAAGAATTGATGCACATAATTTAAAACATGATAGGCCAACACGTTTATGTTATGTGGGGACTACCTTAAGAACCTTAGGCGACTCTTTAGCTAAAACCAGAAGCCCAATGCAAATTGGTGCTGAAATATATGGACATTCTGGAATAGAAAGTGATTTAGAAGTTATTCAGCTTATGTTGGAAATGTTAGCTGTTACGGGCTTGCAAAATGTACATATAGATCTTGGCCATGTTGAAATTTATCGCTCACTATCAGAGCAAGCAGATTTAACTCAAGCTCAGGAAACAGCATTATTTGATGTGTTACAGCGTAAAGCAATACCTGAATTAAATGATTTAGTTGATGGTTTTGATATTGCCGAAAACTATAAAACAATTTTTAAAACATTGCCTACCTTAAATGGTGGGATAGATGTGCTTGAAAGGGCTGCTAAAGTACTTGCTAATACTGGAGATGCTGTTTCAAAAGCATTACAAGAATTACAAGCGGTTGCTGATAAATTAACTATCAATTTTCCAGCATTGCCCGTCAGTTTTGATTTGTCCGAACTACGTGGTTATCACTACCATACAGGTATTGTGTTTGCTTCTTTTGTTCCTGAATTAGGAAGAGAAGTGGCTCGAGGTGGACGATATGATAATATCGGTGAATTTTTTGGTAGAGCACGTGCCGCCACAGGGTTTAGTGCCGATTTAAAATTGCTCAATGCTTTATCTAAGCAGTTAACTGAACAAAATACAATGCAATTGATTTATGCACCTTTGAGTGATAATGCCTCATTAACGGATGCGATTAGAGAGCTTCGTGCGCAAGGTATTGCCGTTGTGCAGCAATTGCCAGGCCACCCAGACGAAATTAAAGAGCTAGCGTGCACAGGTATGTTAGAAAAACAGAATCAAAATTGGATCGTTAAGTCCTTAGCTTAAAAAAGTTGGAATAATTATGGGTAAAAATGTTGTTATCATCGGCACGCAATGGGGTGATGAAGGTAAAGGGAAGTTAGTTGATCTTTTAACTGATCAAGCTAAGGCAGTTGTCCGCTTTCAAGGGGGGCATAACGCAGGTCATACACTGGTTATTAATGGTGAAAAGACAGTACTACATCTTATTCCATCAGGTATTCTAAGAGAAAATGTAGACTGTATGATTGGTAATGGTGTGGTTTTATCACTTGATGCGCTGTTAGAGGAAATTGAGACGCTTGAAAAGTCTGGGTTATCTGTAAGAGGGCGTTTAAAAATTAGTGAAGCTTGTGCCTTAATTCTTCCTATTCATATTGCTATTGATCAAGCAAGAGAAATAGCTCTCGGCAATAAAGCGATTGGAACCACAGGAAGAGGTATTGGCCCAGCCTATGAAGATAAAGTGGCTCGAAGAGGTTTAAGAGCGGGTGATTTATTAAATACAGAAGAGTTTTCTAAGCGTTTAAAAGAATTAGTTGAGTATCATAATTTTATGCTGACTAATTATTACCATACAGAAGCGCTGGACTACGAGGAAATGTTGGCAACAACCTTAAAGTTGGCTGAAGTTGTAAAACCCATGTTGACAGATGTTGGTGAAGAGTTAAAAGACCTTCAACTAGCGGGTGAAAATATTCTTTTTGAAGGTGCACAAGGTGCATTATTAGATATTGATCATGGCACCTATCCGTATGTAACCTCTTCAAGCACTACAGCAGGTGGTGCTGCAACGGGAACAGGAGTAGGTCCACTAGACCTTGATTATGTTTTAGGCATTACTAAAGCTTATTCAACTCGGGTAGGGAATGGCCCATTTCCAACTGAATTAGATGATGAGTATGGTGAGCACCTCGGTGTTGTTGGCCATGAGTTTGGTGCAACCACGGGACGTAAACGTAGAACCGGATGGTTTGACGCTGTTTCCATGCGTAAATCTGTACAAATGAATAGTCTGTCAGGTATATGTTTAACCAAACTTGATGTACTTGATGGGTTAGATAAAATTGGTATTTGTACGGCTTATAATATGAATGGAAAATTAACAGAAATTGCACCTTTAGGCGCAGATCAATATGAAGCTTGTGTTCCTGTTATTGAAGAAATGCCTGGTTGGGACGGTATTACTGCTGGTGTGACTGATATGGACAAGTTGCCTGCTAATGCAAAAGCTTATATTAAACGGGTTGAGGAGTTGATTGGAGTGAAAATTGCTATTTTATCAACTGGTCCAGATCGTGATGAAACTATTGTTCTTGAAAATCCATTTTCATAATCGTGCGTTTTAATTAAGCAAAAAAGGCAGGTGTAAATTATTTTACACCTGCCTTTTTTATTTTAAAGCATTCATTTATAAAATTTAATTATCTATTTTAATATGTCAAATTCTAAGATTATTTATACCTTAACTGATGAAGCACCTGCTTTAGCAACTTATTCATTTTTACCCATCGTACAAGCTTATTCTAAAGCAGCAGGAATTACGGTTGAAACGCGGGATATATCATTAGCAGGTCGTATTCTAGCTAATTTCCCTGAAAACCTAAATGACGGACAAAAAATAAGTGATGCCTTAACAGAGCTGGGTGAATTGGCTAAAACGCCAGAAGCTAATATTATTAAGTTACCTAATGTCAGTGCTTCAATCCCTCAATTACATGTTGCCATTAAGGAATTACAAGACTTAGGTTTTTCTATTCCTGATTACCCAGAAGTGGCTGAAAATGATGCGTTGGCAGAAGTTAAAGCCCGTTATGCCAAGGTATTAGGCAGTGCGGTTAACCCGGTATTACGGGAAGGTAATTCAGACCGACGTGTAGCTGCACCGGTAAAAGAATATGCTCAAAAACATCCGCATTCAATGGGTGAATGGTCATCAGATTCTAAGTCACATGTTGCTTCAATGACTGAAGGTGATTTTTATGCAAGTGAACAGTCTGCTGTAATGAAAGCAGCGGCTGATGTAAAAATTGAATGGTTAGGTGATGATGGCACAACACAGGTATTAAAACAAAAAACCGCTTTACTTGCAGATGAAGTGATTGATGCCACTGTGATGAGTAAAAAAGCCTTATGTGCTTTTTTTGAAAAGTCTATTAAAGAAGCGAAATCAGAAGGCGTATTGCTTTCATTGCATTTAAAAGCAACCATGATGAAAGTATCTGATCCCATCATTTTTGGTCATGCCGTGAATATTTATTATCAGGATGTATTTGCAAAACATGCTGAAACCTTTGAAAAAATAGGGGTTGATACACGGAATGGTGTGGGTGATATTTATGCAAAAATTGCCAGTTTACCTGATGAGCAACGTCAACAGATAGAAGCTGATATTCAAGCAGTGTATAAAACACAACCTGAGTTGGCGATGGTTAACTCTGATAAAGGTATAACAAATCTACATGTACCCAGTGATGTGATTGTGGATGCATCAATGCCAGCAGCACTTCGTTCTTCAGGCAAAATGTGGGGAACAGATGGTAAGTTACATGACACTAAAGCCATGATCCCTGATAGATGTTATGCAGGAATTTACCAAGAAGTCTTTAGCTTTTGTAAGCAACATGGCGCATTTGATGTAACCACTATGGGTAATGTTAGTAATGTGGGATTGATGGCCCAAAAAGCTGAAGAATATGGTTCACATGATAAAACTTTTGAAATTCCTGCCAATGGAGTTGTCAAAGTTAGTGATTCTGATGGAAAAACTTTGTTAGAACATAAAGTTGAACAGGGGGATATATGGCGTATGTGTCAAACAAAAGACTTACCTATTCAGGATTGGGTCAGGTTGGCAGTTAGTCGCGCTAGATCAACAGGTCAGCCAGCTATCTTTTGGTTAGATAAAACCCGTGCTCATGATGCTAATTTAATTGGCAAAGTTGAAGAATATTTAACACAATATGATACAGATGGACTTGAAATTAAAATCATGGCACCGGTTGATGCAATACGTTATACCCTGCTGCGAGTGAAGGCGGGTGAAAATACTATTTCTGTCACAGGTAATGTATTAAGAGATTATTTAACAGATTTATTCCCTATTTTAGAATTAGGAACCAGTGCAAAAATGTTATCTATCGTGCCTTTATTGGCGGGTGGTGGATTATTTGAAACAGGGGCGGGTGGTTCTGCTCCTAAGCATGTGCAGCAACTGGTAGAAGAAAACCATTTACGATGGGATTCTTTAGGTGAATTTTTAGCACTTGCGGTGTCATTGGAAGAATTAGCACAAAAAAATAATAATGCCAAAGCTAAAGTATTAGCTTCAGCATTAAATACAGCCAATAGTGATTTTTTAAATAATGATAAATCACCCTCACGTAAAGCCGGGCAGTTGGATACGCGTGGTAGTCATTTTTATCTAGCTATGTATTGGGCACAAGCATTAGCAGAACAAAGCCAAGATACAGAATTACAGGATAAGTTTAGTTCTATTGCTAAGCAACTAACTGATAATGAAGCGAAAATAGTTGAAGAGTTAAATTCTGTACAAGGCCAAACTGTAAATATTGGAGGGTATTACTGTCCCGATAAAGTATTGACTGAAAATGTTATGCGCCCAAGTATAAGTTTTAATAATATTATCAATAATATATAAACAATATTTCCTGTTAAGTGGACTTAGGGAGTCAGTAATAAATAATGTACCTAGATCTCGTAGGATTTTTATTTCT